>DASUXX010000037.1:0-7583 GCA_036377755.1 Gemmatimonadaceae bacterium | reverse complement strand
AAGAAACGCTCAAGAAGACACGAGGAAATTATCCGGCGCCGCTCGCTGCAATCGATGCGGTAGAAGCCGGATATCGCGGCGGTGCAAGTCATGGTTACCGCACCGAGTCGAGACTGTTTGGCGAGATGGCTATGACCGATGTGTGCCGCCAGCTCATTCACATTTTCTTCGCGACCACTGCGCTAAAGAAAGATCCTGGTGTGCCAGTGGTGGCCGATGCTCCACCGCCACAGGTAATGCCGATCAACAAGATCGGGATACTCGGCGCCGGATTCATGGGAGCGGGAATCGCATCGGTTGCAGTTCAGCAGGGCACGCTCGTGAGGATCAAGGATGCTGATCACGGTCGCGTTGCCAAAGGATTTGCGGCCGTGCGCGATGTTGTGAAAGAGCGACTTACGAAGCGACAGATAACCAAAGTTCAGTATTCCGATACGATGTCGCTCCTCGGCGGCACAGTCGACTATACAGGCTTTGGAAATGTCGATCTCGTCATCGAAGCGGTGTTCGAGGACATCAACGTCAAGCACCAGGTGCTTCGCGAGGTCGAGGCAGAGCTCAAGCCCGACGCAATCTTTGCATCGAATACGAGCACGATACCTATCGCGGATATCGCGCAGGCATCAGCGCGGCCTGGCCACGTCGTGGGAATGCATTTCTTCTCGCCGGTTCACAAGATGCCGCTGCTCGAGGTGATCGAAGCGGATCTCACCGACGTGAATGTCGTTGCGAGCGTCGTCGCATATGGAAAGAAGCTCGGCAAGACTGTCATCGTAGTGCACGACGGTCCGGGCTTCTACGTCAACCGGATTTTGACTCCGTACATCAACGAAGCGGGACGGCTGCTGGATCAGGGAGCTGCAATCGATGCAGTCGATAATGCGCTGCTCGATTTTGGATTTCCGGTTGGACCGATAACGCTCGTCGATGAAGTGGGACTCGATGTCGGATCGAAGGCAGGGAAGATCATGTACGAAGCATTCGGTGAGCGATTCGCTCCACCTTCATCGATGCAGGCCGTTGTTGCTTCAGGGCGCTACGGAAGAAAAGCAAAGAAGGGCTTCTACCTGTACGACGAGGAAGGTAAGAAGGGCGAAGTCGATCAGAGTGTGTACACTCTTCTCGCGCCTGGCGCGCGTGAGACCACCGCAGCGTCCGGCAATCAGGCGCAAACGCGCGCGCAGATTCCCGCGACTGAGATACAGATGCGCACCGTCCTTCCCATGCTGAACGAAGCGGCACGCTGTCTTGCCGAGAATGTCATCAGGTCTGCACGTGACGGTGACGTCGGCGCGATCTTCGGCTTTGGATTTCCGCCGTTCCGCGGCGGTCCGTTCAGGTATATGGACACCATTGGCGTCGCCGAGCTGGTGAAGAAGCTGGAAGACCTGAACGACAGATTCCCCGGTCGCTTCGAACCGGCTGAGATCCTCGTATCGATGGCTCGTCGCGGCGAGCGCTTTTATCCCGAGCAGTGAGAAAACGCACACATCTGGCAGTTGCCGCAGTCATCATGGGCTGCGCAGCAGGGGTCAACACAGCTTCGAGTCCCACATCAGGTCCTCGAACACGTGCAGAACGGACGAACTATCTCGAGACCTCGCACTACGCTGACGTCATCGCCTTTCTGGATTCCCTGAAAGGACGGCCAGAGCTGGAATTCGGCTCTATCGGGAGAACCAACGAAGGGCGTGACATTCCGTATGTCATTGCGTCGCGTCCGCGCGTCGCAACGCCCGAAGCTGCGCGAGCGCTGAACAGGCCAATCGTCTACATCCAGGGCAACATCCACGCTGGCGAAGTAGAGGGAAAAGAAGCGCTGTTGATGATGCTGCGTGATCTCACGTCATCTTCGCGGCCGAACGTGCTCGATTCAGTCGTGTTCATCGCTGTCCCGATCTACAACGCCGACGGTAACGAGAAGTTTGCATCTCAAGAGAAAAATCGCGGATCGCAGAATGGTCCGGAGATGGTTGGAGTCCGAACCAATGCACAGAATCTCGACCTCAATCGCGACTATATAAAAGCAGAAGCTCCGGAGACGCGCGCATCACTCGCGATGTTCAATCGCTGGGATCCGGATCTCTTTGTCGACCTCCACACGACAGATGGCAGTTACCACGGCTATGCGCTGACATATGCGCCACCACTCAACCCGGCGTCCCCGCTCGGCGACTGGACGCGCGATTCGATCATGCCCGTACTGCGTGAGCGCATGCAGTCGCGGCATAATTTTGCGACGTTCGACTACGGCGACTTCATCGATGATGACACCCTTTCCAAGGGATGGGTGACGTTCGATTCACGACCGCGGTTCGGGACCAACTATTATGGTCTTCGTGGAAAGACGTCGATCCTGAGCGAGGCATACTCGCACGATCCGTTTGAGCGGCGCGTTAAATCGACCTACGCCTTCGTACAGGAAATTCTTTCTCTGGCGGCGGAAAAAAGCGCAGGGCTGCGAAGGTGGTGGCTTTCGTCAGAAGTTCCGATTCGCTCGGAGATGGTGCCGGCGCCCGATTCGATCGGGGTCATCGCCGAAATCATGGAGCGTACGGGAGACTCGACGCGTACGCAGCCCGGTGTGCCAAAGGGAAGGAGGCGCACCGGTCGCTTCATCACGGTTAGAATGCCTGTGTTCGACAGATTCCGCCCCACGTTGATGGCCCCGCGGTTAGTGCGTTACGTGATCCCTGCTGCGGATACGCAGATTGTTCGCGTTTTGCGAGCCCACGGGATAGTTGTAACCGAGGCCTCATCGTCGCCAAAGGACATGCTGACGGGCGATGGCTACGTCTTCATGATCGATTCCACGGTTCAAGCGCAGCGTCCATTTCAAGGACATCGCGAAATGCGGCTCACGGGCAAGTGGCGCCGTGACACGCGGCCGATCACTCCCGGGCAATTCGTCGTCGATACAAGCCAGCCGCTCGGCCTGCTTGCCGTTTATCTGCTCGAGCCGCAAAGCGATGACGGTCTCGTTACGTGGAATTACTTCGACACGGAGCTGAAGCCAGGCGGGCTTTATCCGGTTCTCAAGATCGGCGGCGCACCGCCGACTCCATAGCAGCTCAACCACGATATGCTTCGCAACACTCTTCTATACCTGTCGTCACAGCCGAGGGTTTTCAATTTCGTTCGCAACAACCGGATGGCGAAGGGGTTCGCGAGCAGGTTCGTGGCGGGCGAGACTCTCGACACTGCGCTCGATGCGGTCAAGCAGCTCAATTCCAAAGGCATAACTGCGACGCTCGACCTGCTTGGCGAAAGCGTTCACAATGAGAAAGAGGCACGCGCCGGCGCTCGTGCCTACCTCGAGATGCTCGATCGCATTCGCCAGGCACGGCTCAACGCGAATGTGTCAGTGAAGCTGACCGCAATGGGACTCGACGTTTCCGAGGACCTGTGCGTTGCGAACATGCAGGACATTCTCGATCGCGCGCGCGAGCACGAGAGCTTCGTAAGGCTCGACATGGAGTCGAGTGAGTACACTCAGAAAACGCTCGATCTCTTTTACGAGAGACTGTATCCATCGTATCGCGCGAATGTCGGGATAGTTCTTCAGAGCTACCTGTACCGCACATCAGCCGATGTCGAAGAGGCGAACAAAAATTCTGCCCGGGTGCGTCTTTGCAAAGGCGCGTACAAGGAGCCTGCGTCGGTTGCGTATCCCGACAAGAAAGATGTCGACGACTCGTACCTGCGATGCATGCGGTCGCTTCTGAACAACGGGCACTACCCTGGGATTGCAACTCACGACGAGGCAATCGTTCGCGAGACAAAGCGCTTCGCGCGCGACAACGACATCAAGCCCGATCAGTTCGAATTTCAGATGCTCTATGGCGTGCGCCGGGACCTGCAGGAGAAGCTCGTCAGCGAAGGTTATCGTATGCGCGTGTATGTCCCGTTTGGAACTCAATGGTATCCATATCTGATGCGCCGTCTCGCTGAGCGTCCGGCGAACGTCGCCTTCATCACCGGCAACATCGTGAAGGAGATGCTCGGGAGAAACAGGCGCTAGCAATGGGCCAGTTTCTCCCCGCGGATCACTCCAAGGGTGATGCGAATACCATCGGCGGATACGCAGCAGTTCACTCGCGTCCGCCGGCCTTCGAAGGAAAGGACGGGTCTTCCTACAGCGTCGAAGTGATGACCGACGAGACCGGCGATCCGTCACAACCGTGGGCTGCATATCTCTTTTTTGTTCGATATCAGCACGGTGACCCGATCGCATCGGGTCATGTCGAGACACCGTACCTCCGCTACGCGCAGTCGGAAGATGAGGCGCGTGCGCTTGTGGAATCGATGCTGCTCAATGACGCGGTGGCCGAGCTGAACAACGCGATCGCTGAGAAAGCAGGTGATTCGCGCCCGTGGTATGAGGTGATGCGTGACGAGGATACGGAGTGACGTCACCCACTACGCGGAGCGCCATCGTCATGAGCGGCACTGGTGGTGTATGGCGTGTGCGCACGCACGATGGTGAAACGCTCGAAGTGCCGATGCGCGGGCGTCTAAAAAAAGCGGATGACGATGCGATCAAGCTCACCGTTGGCGACGAAGTGATTCTCGAGCCGGGATCGCATGCAGATACATGGGCTATTGGTGAAATACATCCAAGGCGCTCGCAGCTGGCGCGGCGAATGCCTGGCGGCGGCCACGGCGAAAGAATTGTCGCGGCTAACGTCGATCAGGTGATCATCGTGTTCGCTGCTGCGAAGCCTGAGCCGCATGTGCGGATGCTGGACCGTTTTCTTGTGATCGCGGAAGGGAATTCGCTCGATGCGCGGATAGTGATCAACAAGACCGACCTTGTCGACGAAGGCGAATCGCGAGAAAAATTCCGCGACTACGAGCGTGCAGGATACCCGCTGCATTTCACGAGCGTAAAAAAGCAGATCGGCTTGAGCGAGCTGCACGACGCGCTTGCCGGAAGGACTTCAGTGCTGAGTGGTCCTTCAGGCGTTGGAAAATCGTCGCTGCTGAACGGGATGTATCCGGGACTCAATCTTCGCGTCGGCGAGATCAGCGAAAGCGTCAACAAGGGAAGGCACACGACTGTCGGTGCTCTGCTTCACCCGCTTCCTGATTCCGGTTATGTCGTCGATACGCCCGGCCTTCGCGAGGTTGGAATGTGGGGAATGCCGTCCGAGCATCTGGATCTTTGCTTTCCCGAATTCAGGCAGCTCGTCGATGAATGCAGATTCAGCGACTGCACGCACAGAACCGAGCCGGATTGTGGAGTTCGATCTGCGGTCGAGTCCGGTTCAGTCAGCTCAGAACGATACGAGAGCTATGTGAAGCTGAGAGAGGAGCTCGAGGATAGCGAGCGGAAGTGGGCATCAGTAAAGACGTCCACATATGACAAGAAAAAACGAGGCAGATAGTGCAGGCGTCTTGCGTTTGGCGGTGGCCGTTATCTGTCGCGCCGTTGTCCGTAAACGGCCTGCGGCAGACTGCGCACGCCAAACGGACAACGCGATAGTCAGCGAAGTGTCGCCTTCAGAAACCTGTCGATCGCGAATGTCGATGCCTGTCCGCACGGCCCGTTGAATACGTAATCGCATCCATGCGTTGCCCACGGGAGCTCGAGGAAATAGTGCGGCCTGCCCGCAGCAGCGAGCGCGGAATCCAGCCGTGCGCTCTGCCGAACCGACACGAGCGGATCCATCGCGCCATGAATGAGCAGCGTCGGAATTGTATGGGAGCCAATATAATTTATCGGCGACGCCTGGCGGTATGCGTCAGGAACCTGTGACGGCTCACCATTGAGAAAACGACGCAGGACAGAATAACTGTCATACACGCGAACGTTTGCGGGATGCTCCCAGCCCCATTGCTGGTCCGTTGGTGCATACAATGCGACAACACCTTTGATCGAAGAATCAGACGTGGTATAAGCGGATTGAAGCGCGAGCTGACCGCCGGCAGATCTGCCGAGCAATACGATTTTCGTTGGGTCGATGCCAAGCTGGCGTGCGTGTGACTCGAGATAGCTCACCGCATCATTCACATCCTGCGTCGCAGCAGGGAATGGATGATCCGGCGCGAGCCGGTAATTCAGGGCGGCAACCGTGTATCCGCGCCGCGCGAGATAATAGTTGAGGCTGGGAAGATCCGTGCGCTCGCCCCCTGCCCACGATCCTCCATGAATCGTTACAACAAGAGGCCTCGCGACTGTCGTGTCGCCGACACGATAGAGATCGAGCTCGAGCGGCTTGTTGTCCCGCACTGCGTAATGCAGAGTGCGGACTGTCACTCCGGAAAGCTCCGGCCACTTGATCAATTGGCTGAGAACAATCGGCTGTGATGAAGAATCAGCCGGCACCGGACCGAACGCCGCGTCCATGCTGCGATCGAGCTCGCGAGTCGCGGCGTACGCCCTTACGAGAGGCGAGAGCGCGAGACCGATTGCGACCACAGTTATTCCACCGGCGAGCTGGCCCAGCACGCTTCTCCACCATCCAGGAATGAGAAGCGTAAGAGCTGCGGCAATGGCTACGAAATGTCCCAGCTCAGCGCCTGCAATCGATGCCTTCCACAAGTCGTACGTCTGCGCGGGCATTACTGCGAGCAGTGACGCGAGAAACAGCAGGACCGCAACCAGAAGTCGCAGACTCGCTGTGTCGTGTGCCGGTCCGCGGCTGTTCATGTCGTCACTCTTCCTGCGAATCATTCAGCGAAAGCGTCCACACAACCGGGATTTCCGGATCGAGCGAATCTTTCACCGAACAATACTTGCTCACCGCGAGATCGATTGCATGCTCGGCGGGTGCTCTTTCGATTCCTGCTCCAGTTATCGAAATGTTGAGGGTGATGTGCTTGAAGCGGCGTGGAATCGTATCGACCCGCTCGCCGAGCACTTCCACGGAGTATTTCTCTACAGGAGTGCGGCGTTTTGCCAGAATGTCGACGACGTCAACGGAGATACACGACGCAAGCGAAGCGAGAAGGGCATCAGGCGGAGTAGGCGCCTGCATTCCATCGCCATCGAGCCGGATTGCCGGCCGGTCTTCGCGCCCCGCTTCGAAAATTCTTTCAGTCTTCCAGTTAACGAGTATGCGCGAAGGCGCGCTCACTTGGGCGCGCCCTTCTCGATAGGTGCACGCACTGCATTTCCCCACTCGGTCCAGCTTCCGTCGTAGTTGCGCACGTTGTCAAACCCAAGGAGCCGCGTGAGCACAAACCATGTGTGCGATGATCGCTCACCGATTCTGCAATAGGCCACGACATCGTCCGACGGGTTGAGTCCCTGTTCCAGCTGATAGATGGCGCGAAGCTCATCTACTGATTTGAACGTGCCGTCGGAATTCGCAGCGCGTGCCCACGGGACGCTCTTCGCTCCCTTGATGTGACCGCCTCGCAGCGTTCCTTCCTGCGGATACTCCGGCATGTGAGTCCTGACGCCGCTGTATTCATCGGGGGACCTGACGTCGACGAGGGGCTTGCCGGCGTCTGCATGCTCGCGCACTTCAGCGAAGAATGCGCGGATCTTTTTGTCGTCGCGCGGCTTTGCCTTGAACGATGTCGCAGGAAACACCGGAACGTCGGTGGTCATGGGCCTGTTTTCCTGCTCCCACTTT
>DASUXX010000036.1:0-8040 GCA_036377755.1 Gemmatimonadaceae bacterium | reverse complement strand
TGTTCGAAACGGAGGTCCCGGGAGCCATGCAATCAGCACCACTATGAAGGGGAAGAGCATGAGCAGCAGGCCTTGTAGGAGGCTCCGCGACTCATGCTCGGTTTGTCCCCAACCTCTTCGGCTCACGGGTTCAACAGCAGCCGTGCGAATAGATCCGCTCTCGAAACCAGGCGGAACTCATGAACATCGGTGGCGGTTCTATGCGCGACCGATACGTCCCTTTTAAAATACCGAGTACGCCCCCTTGCTTAGGTATTGCCACCTACCGTCGGCTGTCCGCTGCAATTCGACCTCGGCACTAAAGCCAACCAAGACTGCAGCACCCTCTGGTTTAGCGCTGGAATCTGGTGCGGAAAAACCTCGATCAGGCCAAAAAATGAAAGCACGCGCTGTCGCGTGGGAGGCTGTTATCGAGACGGGCTGCACCCAAACATACAAACTCCAACCTAGCTGGCTGCACGATTTCATCCGCATCCGATCGCAATCGTCGAGCAAAGCGCGACTACCGTGCTTTGCCGACGAGAGACCGAGTGATCCGAACGGTATCGACCAAGGCGCGGTGTAGCCAAACCCAGTCATCGTCCGCTCGAAATCGAGAAAGATGCCTCGCATCCCGACCGGCACTCGAGAGACTTTATGTTCAGGTGGAACAAGCGCTTGGAGCGCGACACTAAGGATTTGTCCGATCTCGTTCGGAGGGAGTCGCGTTTCTTGGGAGAGGCCGACACTGGCGACACCCAAAAAGGTGGCTAACCAGGCGGCGCGCAGCGTCCGCGTGATGTTAGTGAACATTATAGCCTCCTATTCCTGACCACAAAGCGACTGAAACCAAGCGCCATATCCGGTATTATGATCCGGACCCTCTAAGCCACCCATATGGGCACCTTCCTCATGTGCAATCAAGCCCCCAATCGTTGCCGAGGTCCCATTAGTGTTTGGAAATCCTTGTGTAACTTGAATGTAGCCGTTCGTGGGCCACCATGTCTGGCCGTTATCCGTCGAATACATGTCTACACCCATTGAGCTGCCACCCCACGACGTCGGCGCATCCTTAAAGCCGCGCATCTGCCACGTTGGCGCATCGTACCGATCCTCAGCGTCCTCGCCGATTGAATTGCATGTTGGATTTGAATGTTGCTTAAGATGATTGATTCCGCGCCGTAGGGCGTCGCACTGAGACGCGTCGAGCGTGCAGTCGTACTTTGGGGATTGCTTCAACAATTCCATGGGTGAAGTTGGATCGCGCCCATCGCGACATGAAACGATGGCCACGGCTCCGAACGCTACAGCAGCAAGGTGGGAATGCCTCAAGACGCCTCCTCGTGGCGGTTATGGATCAATAGGATGGTTGCCTCGGCGGTGAAAAGGATTGTACGACAGCCTGCAGACATCATGATCGTGGATAATGAGTGCGCCATCCACGCGCGGACTCGCGGAGTGCGCTTCGCGAGCCATCATCACGACTCTACGAGAGCCAATATCCTCCACACGATAGGCTTTTTTGCTCGTCTCGAGCACGACGAAAGCTTGATTGCGTAAGCGACTGCGAAAGGTGTCGGCTCGATATTAGCGGATAGAACCTCCGCAATGTCGGTTTTATATCACTCCACTGTCGGTTTTATAACAAACGGTGCATTTAAACTTTGTGAGCGGCCACCGCCGGATCCGCTCGCTATCCTTTCAGCATTTGTTGTCAGTGAAGCGAGTCGAAGCGGGAGGGACAAAGTGGATACTGGCGCACGAACATCAGAGAGAATCGGATTGATCATCCAGAAGTATCTCATGCAATTAAGTGGACGACATTTCTTGACGCGGTTAACCTGCCATTCGCTCGAGGTGGCTTACACACACCACCACGCAGTTGGGCTATCTTCAATCAGGCCGGCCCATCTACGGACCTCATGGTCGCCGTCCAGAACGCTACGCCTCTGTGCGAACCGAATGGCATCGGGACCGTTTACGAATCCGTAGGCCCACAAAGCGAACTCTTTCTCTGTTGTTGACAAGCGAAAACGTTTCAATGATTCCACCGAACACGAACCAGAGTACCGTATCCTTCAGATCGGGAAAGTACCACAGACCAATGCGATTGAATATCGCGACTACGCCGATCGTGTAAGCTGCGGCAAGTAACAACGGCGTTAGAATTTTGCGATGCGCTACCGCGATCAGAACTCCGCCCATGCTGTGGCGGACCGCTGGCTGTGTGAGCCCGAAAAGAATTAGGACTATCACTGTCGTGCGTTCGTGCCGAAAGCGACCCCAGACGACTCTTTTCCCTGATTCTTTGATCATCTTAAACGCCGGCACAAGATCGGTGTCGCCGCTAACAATCATCGCCGTTTCATAACGGTCCTGATAAAGTCCCTGAATCGCATGTATAGCAACGTTTACGTCGGTCTGTTTTTCCTCATGACTACCTCGCTGCGCACCTTTGAGCGCGTCATGACGCCCTAGGTGAAGGCTAGTGCTATGCGCTTCCCGCACGGCCGCAAAGAATCGCTTCTGTACCTCAAACTGGGCCCCCTCGGTGGCAGTGATCGGAGCTGTGCAGTAGTGGAGCTTGACTAAAATGTGCCCGGGCTCCTGCGGCTCGAGCTGCTTTGCTATGCGGCGCGCAAGGTGGGGTACGTCCAGATAACGCTGCCCCAAAAGGGTGTAGGCACCGTACTGGAAGTTCGTGCCATCAACAAATATTTCGAGACGCGGGCAGCTTGGCTTTGAACCCGCCGGGCTGGATTCCATGAGCGAACATCGAAGTATAGACGTCGAAAAGGGGCTGGGCCCGTTTCCGGGAGCAGCCCCTTTCCACTACGGATCCCGACATCCCCGAAGAGAGCGGGCAGATTCAAATTCCAGAACGAAATATCGCAGATCCTACAACCTAGGTCAAGCCAGCTTAACTCCCCGACCGCCTGCGAAGGACAGCGTCGAACTCGTAGGAGCTAGCGTACCCTACACATTTTCGCAAGTTCCTCGCCGTCCATAGCGGCCAAATGCAAATCACCCAGCGGTCAAATAAGAATCACCCAAAAGGCCAAGTATAGATCAACTTGAGGAAGTTCCGGCTTACTGCACTGCGTTGATCATGTCGAAGATCGGGAGGTACATCGAAACGACCATGCCGCCGACCACGACGCCGAGGAATACGATCATCACCGGCTCGAGCAGTGACAGAAGGTTCGATACTGCAGCGTCGACTTCTTCATCGTAGAAGTCGGCGATCTTCGAAAGCATCTCATCGAGACCACCGGTCTGCTCTCCAACCGAGATCATCGAGATAACCATCGGAGGGAACACGCCGGATTTCTTGAGCGGCTGCGCAATCGTGTCACCACCGGCGATAGACGAACGTGACTCCATGATCGCATCCTGAACAACGCGGTTACCTGCTGTCTTTGCCGTGATCTCGAGACCGTCGAGAATGCTGACGCCGGAGCTGATGAGCGTTCCCAGAGTACGAGTGAAGCGTGAGACCGCAGACTTTCTCAACACGTCGCCGAGTACCGGCACGCGAAGCATCATCTTGTCGATCTTGAGCCGGCCGTCGGAAGTTGCACGGTAGCGCTTGAACGCGAAGACAGCGGCCGCAATCACGCCGAGCACCATGTACCAGTAGCCTTTGAGGAAGCGCGACGCTCCCATGACGATACGAGTCGGCAGCGGCAGCGCGAGGCCTGCTGAAGTGAACAGGTTTTCGAACACCGGGATGACGAAGATGAGAAGCACCGTCACCGCGATACCCGCAACCGCCATGATCACCGACGGATAAATCATCGCGCCCTTCACCTTTCTGATGAGGGCGTCGTTCTTTTCCATGAACGTCGCGAGACGCATGAGAATGGTGTCGAGAATACCACCGGCCTCACCCGCCGCGACCATGTTCACATAGAGATTGCTGAACGCCTGGGGATGTTTCCCAAGCGCATCGGCAACTGTGTTTCCTGATTCGACGTCGAACACAACCTTGCGCATGATCTCCGACAGAACCTTGTTCTGGCTCTGCTCAGCAAGAATTGTCATGGCCTGAACCAGCGGGAGACCAGCGTTGATCATCGTCGAGAACTGACGCGTGAGAATGACGATGTCACGCATCTTGATGTGGCCGCGCTTCGGTTTCTTCGGCGTGGCTTCATCGATCTTGATGACGTTGAGCCGCTGACGGCGAAGCTGCGCAATGACATCATCCCGCGACTGCGCTTCGAGCGTCGCGGTACGAATGTCACCTGCGAAAGATCTTGCTGTGTATGTAAACGTTGCCATCAGTCTTACTCCGAAATCCTGTTGTTGCCTTGCTGGTAGCTGGTTGCTGGTAGCTGGCCGCTGCAGTTAGACCAGCCGCCACCCGCGGACAGTGCCCCCTCTCGAACACTGCCGCGAGCGTCGGTCTGTGCTACCGTCTTGCCAGACCGCCCGTCAGCGGACGCTGACTTGGAGGAAGCTTTTTCTCTTCCGCCTCGGGGTCCTTGCCGATCATGCGATTGAATTCGTCCTGCGAGTTCGTGACACGGAGCGCTTCGTCGAGCGCGATATCCCTGCTCATATACAGGGCATAGAGCGCATCGTTGAGCGTCTGCATGCCGTGCTTCTTGCCGGCCTGCATGGCCGAGTAGATCTGGTGGACCTTGTCGTCTCGGATCAACGCGCGAATTGCCGGCGTGACGACGAGAACTTCTGCGGCCATCGCGCGGCCACGTCCTGATGCGCGCGGCACGAGTGTCTGAGTGATGATTCCCTCGAGCACGAACGCGAGCTGCGCTCTCACCTGAGCCTGCTGGTGCGACGGGAAAACGTCGATGATACGATTGATCGCCTCGGCAGCTGAGTTGGTGTGCAGTGTTGCGAATGCGAGGTGACCTGTTTCTGCAATTGTGAGCGCCGCCTGGATTGTCTCCAAGTCGCGCATTTCACCGATGAGAATTACGTCAGGATCTTCGCGAAGCGCGTACTTGAGAGCATTCGCGAACGATTTGGTATCAGTGCCAACCTCACGCTGATTGATGAGGCAGCCCTGGTGCTTGTGAATGAATTCGATCGGGTCTTCGACAGTGATGATGTGACCCTTACGCTCGCGATTGATCTTGTCGATCATCGCAGCAAGAGTCGTTGATTTACCGGAACCAGTCGGACCCGTAACTAGGACAAGACCGCGCGGCTTCTCCGCCATGCGTGCAATCGACGCAGGAAGTCCAAGGTCCTGGAATGTCTTGATCGAGAATGGAATCTGACGGATGACCATCGAGACGCATCCGCGCTGCCTGAAGCAGTTGCCGCGGAAGCGCGCGAGGCTCGCGATGCCGAACGAGAAGTCTAGCTCGTCCTCCATCTCGAAGCGCTTCTTCTGGTTTTCCGTCAGTACTGAATAGGCGAGCTGAAGCGTGTCTTTTGGAGTGAGAACTGAGCCGGTGCGCGCACTCGTGATCTCACCGTCGATGCGGAGCTTTGGTGTCTCGCCTGCGACGATGTGAAGGTCTGATGCGCCGAGCGTGACCATCTCCTCGAGGAGTGTGCGCAGGTTCATTCCCATTGCGGGAGCCTGACGGCCGGCAATAGGATCGGGCGGCGGGCCCGCTGGGGGCGCACCGGGACCTTTCGGCGGCTCCATCGGAGCGACTGGAGTCGGGATTGGCATACTCATCTGGAGATTCTCGCTGTGTTCACGATTCTATGACGAGTGAAGGCTGGCATTGGTAAAGCCCACCATCTGACCAGCTTTAGATCGACGTCTCGCGTACGACATGATCGAGCGATGCGATTCCCTTGATCACCTTGAGCCATCCATCCATTCTGAGCGTCAGCATCCCTTCCGCCACGGCAGCAGCCGCAATCTCGGCCGCACCGACCTGCTTCATGACAAGACGGCGGAGTGACTGCGTCATGTTCATGGTCTCGTAAAGACCCTGCCGGCCCTTGAGACCGCTGCCGTTGCAATGATCGCAGCCCTTGCCGCGGAAGAACGGAAGCTCGGCGATGGGAGTATCGAGCGTCACACGCTGCGTATAGGGCGCAGCAAACTTTGTCGCGCGTGGCTTTGCATCGGCGAGCGCCACGTCGCTGAACTTGAGATCGCGCAGTGTCATCGTCGGCGTGACCTTGGCGACAGCCAGCTCCGCTTCTTCCGGCACGTACCTTTCCGCGCAGTGAGTGCAGATTCTTGGCACGAGTCGCTGCGCAACGATGAGGTTGATTGCCGACGCGACGTTGAAGCTTTCGATGCCCATGTCCAGCAGACGCGTTACCGTCTCGGGAGCCGAATTCGTGTGAAGGGTCGAGAGAACAAGGTGACCCGTAAGAGCTGCCTTGATACCGATGCTCGCTGTTTCGAGGTCTCGAATTTCACCGACCATGATGATGTTCGGATCCTGACGCAGGAACGCTCGCAGTGCGGCGGCGAACGTCATGCCGATTTCAGATCGAACAAGAACCTGATTGATACCGAACAGGTTGTACTCGACCGGGTCTTCGGCCGTCATGATGTTCACATCGACGCTGTTCACGCGTGAGAGGGCCGAATACAGCGTCGTGGTTTTTCCTGAACCAGTTGGTCCGGTTACCAGCACCATGCCATACGGATTCGCAATCGCATCGAATATCTCGCGCTCGGCACGCGGCTCGATGCCGAATGACCCGAGGTCGAGGTTGAGGTTGCCTTTGTCGAGAATTCGGAGCACGACCTTCTCTCCGAACAGCGTCGGCAGCGTCGACACTCGGTAGTCGATGACGCGGTTCAGGATCTTGAGCTTGATGCGTCCGTCCTGCGGGATGCGGCGCTCCGAGATATTCAGGTTCGCCATGATCTTGAAGCGCGAGATGAGAGCTGCTCGCAGCTTAAGGGGCGGTTTCATGATCTCGTGAAGCACACCGTCAACGCGATATCGTACGCGGAGCTCGTGCTCGAAGCATTCGAAGTGAATGTCGGACGCTCCGCGCGTGACCGCGTCGGTGAGAATCGCATTGATCAGCTTTACAACCGGCGCGTCCTGCACTGCAATCGACAGCGCCGCAGCGGACATTTCTTCTTCGAGCTGCTCGACGACTTCGATGTCGTTGTCGTTGACGCTGGCGATGTCCTTGAGCAGCGATTCCATCTGCGCATCGTTCGATTCGTACTGACGCTCGATTGCGTTGCGCAGTGTGTACTCGCCGGCGATCACGGGGAAGATGTCGCAGCGAGTTATGAACTTGAGGTCTTCGAGAACTGTGGGGCTGCTCGGGTCGGCCATTGCGACCGTCAGCGTACGTCCATCGCGCTTCAGGGGGAGAATGAGATTCCTGATCGCCATCTCATTGGGAATGAGGCGCGCGATTTTAGGATCGACCTCGAAGCTCGAGAGATCGACTGCCGGCATCCGGTACTGCCGCGCGAGCATACGCGTCATCTCGGTCTCTTTCACGTAGCCGAGTTTGACGAGGTTGTAGCCTACGCGGGTGCCGTTTTCCTGTTGTTCCTGAAGCGCGCGGTTGAGCTGCTCCCGTGTGATGAGACCTTCACGGACGAGCATGTCCCCGATGCGCTCGGAGATAACGGCAGGTGCAGTCAATTCTCTGAATCTCCCCTTGGCGGCTTGCGCCGTTTTGGCGCTTTGGACCGCGTGTTTGCTGTCGTTGAAGGACGCGGGAGGAGTGAAAAGGTTACGCTGGGCGCAACGTTCCGGGCGAGCTTTGGGCCGACTCCTTTGACTCTTTGCAGCTCGTCGAGACTTCCGAATGGACCGAGCGAGTCGCGATCGGCGACGATGCGTTTTGCGAGTGACGGGCCGATGCCGCGGATGGTTTCAATTTCTTCTGCGGTTGCGACGTCGAGATCTATGATCGCGGGTGCAGCAGTCTCGAGTGGTTTCGGTTTCTTTGGCTTCGACCGTCTGCCTTTCTTGCGGGCGGAATCGACGACGCTGATCTGGCGCTCGAGCGCGGCTTTGGCTGATGCTGGAACGCCATCGTTATGGGCAACCGCGCCGATTGTGCGCGCGCCCGAGCCTAGTGTGAGGGTTGCCCCGAGGAAGAGGAGGACGCGGCGTTCGCCCGTTGTTGGCATGAGCC
>DASUXX010000035.1:0-2177 GCA_036377755.1 Gemmatimonadaceae bacterium | reverse complement strand
CGGTCGAATCGACACACGTGAAGGAAGTCGTCACATCGTCACGTGAAGGCGGACCGTCGCTGAACATTCTCTCGGGTCTTGTCGCTGGAAACTTCAGCGCCTACTGGCTCGGCATCGTCATCATGATCCTCATGGCGATTGCGTACGCAGTCAGCACGCTTGGACTTGCAGGACTCATGGTTGCGCCTGCGGTCTTCGCATTCGGACTCGTTGCGTTCGGATTCCTCGGGATGGGCCCGGTTACGATCGCTGTCGACTCGTACGGTCCTGTTACTGACAACGCTCAGTCGGTGTTCGAGCTTTCGACGATCGAGCAGATCCCTGGCATCGCTCAGGAGATTCAGCGCGATCACGCTTTCACTCCGTCGTTCGAGAGAGCAAAGCATCTTCTCGAGGAGAACGACGGCGCAGGAAACACGTTCAAGGCAACTGCGAAGCCGGTGCTCATCGGTACCGCAGTGGTCGGCGCGACGACACTCATCTTCTCGATCATCGTGTCGCTCACGCATGGACTGCAGCCTGAGTTCCTTGCGAACCTCTCGCTGCTGCACCCGCCGTTCCTCCTTGGTCTCATCACCGGTGGCGCAGTAATTCACTGGTTCGTTGGTGCATCCACACAGGCGGTGACCACCGGTGCTTATCGCGCGGTTGAGTTCATCAAGGCGAACATGAATCTCGAGAGCACTGCTGCAGCTTCGATGGAAGATTCCAAGAAAGTCGTCGAGATCTGCACGAAGTACGCTCAGAAAGGAATGTTCAATATCTTCCTCACGGTGTTCTTCTCGACGCTCGCGTTTGCGTTCGTCGAGCCCTATTTCTTCATCGGCTATCTCGTGTCGATTGCGCTCTTTGGTCTATACCAGGCCATCTTCATGGCAAACGCCGGTGGTGCATGGGATAACGCGAAGAAGATTGTCGAGGTCGAGCTCAAGCAGAAAGGAACTGACCTTCACGCTGCAACGGTCGTCGGTGATACCGTCGGCGATCCGTTCAAGGACACTTCATCTGTCGCACTCAACCCGATCATCAAGTTCACTACGCTGTTCGGGCTTCTCGCGGTCGAGCTTGCAGTGTCACTCACTGAGCAGCGCGGCCCTGGGCTGAGCCACGTTCTTGCAGGCGTATTCCTTCTCGTTTCGATGTTCTTCGTTTACCGGTCGTTCTACGGCATGCGCATCGAACAGAAGGCGTAACAACAGATGGGACTCTTCGCACGGAAGCCGATTGCCGATCTTCTTGCTGAGGAAGGACATCCGAATGCGCTGAAGCGCGCGCTTGGAGCCGGCGATCTGATAATGCTCGCGATCGGCGCTGTAATTGGCGCGGGCATTTTCTCATCGATAGGAACCGCCGCTGCGGGAGAAATTCTCCCCAGCGGCGTTGTCGTCAGGTACGGCGCTGGACCAGCGCTCATAGTCTCATTCATTCTCCTCGGTGTAGTGTGCGGCCTCGCCGCGCTTTGCTACGCCGAGCTTGCGTCGATGATTCCGCAGGCAGGCAGTGCGTACGCGTATTCATACGCGACACTCGGCGAGCTCATCGCGTGGATCATCGGATGGGACCTTATTCTTGAATACGCTGTCGGCAACGTCGCGGTTGCCGTCGCATGGGGTGGTTACTTCACGTCACTGCTCACTGCATTCAACATCCACATACCTGATTTCCTCACCCACGGATATCGAGCTGCGCTGCTCAGCTCCGATCCTGCGGTGCATGGTCTTCTGCAAACAGCGCCGCGGATTGCGGGAATACCGGTTCTCCTGAATCTCCCCGCGTTCGCGATCGTGATGGCGATAACCTGGCTGTTGATGCGCGGTGTGAAAGAAAGCGCGCGCGCGAACAACATCATGGTTGTCATCAAGCTGCTCGTTCTCGGGTTGTTCGTAGTTGTCGGCGCGATGCACATCGACACCTCGAACTACGTGCCGTTTGCCCCGAATGGCTGGCGCGGAATTCACCAGGGCGCAGCGATCGTCTTCTTCGCGTACATCGGCTTCGATGCAATCTCGACTGCAGCCGAAGAGACCAGGAATCCGCAGCGGAATCTCCCGATAGGAATCCTTGGCGGGCTTGCGATCTGTACGTTGATCTACGTGATCGTCGGCGCGGTAGCGACGGGCATGGTTCCGTACGCTGAGCTCAAGGCAGCCGATCCGCTCGCAAAAGCCCTCACCCTC
>DASUXX010000034.1:0-8018 GCA_036377755.1 Gemmatimonadaceae bacterium | reverse complement strand
CACGATCCTGCGCAAAGAAAACAGAGCCCGGTGAATCGAACTTGATCGCGATTGCAATGAGAATCAGGACCGGCGAAAGAACCATGATCGCAAGCGAGGCGCCGACGACATCGACCACGCGCTTTACGATTACAGCTGATGCCTTGAGCACAGGAGCACCGAGCTCGAAGAACGGCTGATCCTGGTGCCACACGAGGGCCGGACGAACGCCTGCGATCTTCACTGCGCGCGCAGGATAAAGAAGCTGACATCCTGCAGCGAGGCTTGCCTCGCGAACGTTGATGATCTGCTGGTCACTCAGGTGCTGGCAGACAACGACAGCTTCTACGTGATGTTTGTCGATTATCTCAGGCAGATCGCGAACGGTGCCGAGTACGCCGTCGAAAGTCGTGCGACCAACTGGAACGTAGCCAGCGAGTGTGTAATCACCTCCCTCAGCGAGAACAGCACGCTCGAGGTGGATGCTCTCTTCCTTGCGATCACTGATGAGAACGGCCGGTGCAGCGCCACGCGCACCGGGCCAGACCTTCGTGAGAAAACGCTCCGTCGCCATTCGTTCGCCAAGAAGAACGAGCCACGTCAACGTCGTCGTGACAATGAAAACTGCAACAGCTCCAACGAGCTCCTGGACCGCGACCAGTCTCCACAGAATTACTGCAGTCGCAAGCGAGGAAGCTGCGAGCAGTCGCAGGCGTCCATTCAATCTTCGATGCCTGCTGTAATTGCCGGTGATGACAAGGCTTCCGATCAGGATAAGCGCGAGACTGAACGTCGTTCCGTATCCTGCGCTTATCGCACGCGAGAACTGGCGCGAAACGGTTTCGCCGAGCATTCCGTTGCTTGCCGCAACCGTCGCGAAGAGGCCGCACACGAGAATCCCGGCGAGGTCACCAGCAAACAGGACACCGAGCCGCGTTGCGATACGGGCAGTATGGCGCTTTACCGAAACGGGGCGCCGTTCTCTAAGCTTTGTTCTTACCCTGAGGGGAGAAGCGCCGTAGGCCGCTGGAGTGCTGTTCCCGGGTGCTGAGGTAAGCTGGAGATGTTGCTTTGCTAAGGACGACCTTTTCGCCATCAGGCTGTGTGGGGCGTGGATTTCAAAGGCACTTCAATGAGCTTGTCCCTACTCGGTTCGCCGACGGCAAGTTGCTGGCCAGCAGCAATTTACACCACTTGCCGACCCCGCGCGACGCAAGATTGTGATATCGACTCCCCGCCGGACAAAACGTCACCTCGGCAGGCCTGAGGTGAAGGTCCCGATGGTCACGCTGATGGTCCGGTTCCGGATGTCCCTGATCGTATTGCCCTTGGGGCAACCCGACGCCTCTTGAAACCAGGCGTTGAATCGGTTCCCGAAAGTGACATCCGCTGAGATGTATCCGAATCGATGGTTGAACGACCCCCGGGCTCCCGGGAACAGACTGACATCGTGAACGCAGTAGCCCTGGTACGACGGAAATCCGTAAGTGCTGTGAATGTCTTCATTCCATCGGATTCGGCCGACGAATAGCCCGCCGCTCCACACTGGGTCGATAAAGTCCATCGCGAGCCACTGACCCGATGCACCCGGACCAATTCCAGCGGCAAGCGGCTGCCCCATCTGCGTGTATCCCTGGATCACCTTGCGGCTCGTGTAGAAGCTCCCCTGCGGCCTGTCACGCCAGGTTGCGCTCTGCTCGACCGATGTCAGCTCTCCTTGAATGCGGAAGCGACCTTCCGCGGTAATCGCAGGCCGAACGTACTGAACGCCGAGCGTATAGCCCTGGCTGTGATTCGGCGCCACCAGCAGGTCTCTCAGTGAATATGGGAACTCCAGGCGTGCCCATTCGCCGTACGCCTCGAAGCCATCATCCGGAAACACCCATCGCGCGAAAAGTGAGAATATCTGGTCGCGACCGCCGGGTGTCTGAACGGAATCAGCCAGTGCTCGATTATTCGGTCTTCCAACATTCGAGAAGGCATCGAGAAAATTCCTTGGCACCCTGCCCCATCCCGTTGTCGTCGCGTAAACGGCGCGCGCTCCACCGATCACGAGATTCTTCTGGAAGTTTGGCCGCAGTGTCAGCGCGAATGCGCTTATCGATCTGACGTTGTTGACGTCGGTCGTATCGAACCAATGGGACTCGGTAAGACCACCTATGAGCAATCGCGCTTCGACAGATCCGACTCTGTTCTTCCACGGATGACTCGTGCGAACGAACGCGTGCGGAAAACCACCGGCGTTGCTACTTAGTATCAAAGCGTTACGAATTCCCGGGCCGAACCACTGATTCTCGTTCGAGATTCCAGCTGCAACACCTTTGTACTCGAGCATCGCAGTCGACTGGCCTGCATCGAGTCGATCGATCGACTTGTTTCCGAAACGTGTCGGAAGATCGATCGAGTAAGGGCCAAGTGCGTACCATGGAAAGACGTATCCACCGCCTGCCCTGTCTTTCGGAACCGGTGGCGCGTAAAAGCGCGCAGTGTCGCGAACTATGAAGGAATCATTTGCCGCGCGGACCAGCTCCGGCGCGAGGATCAACCGAAACGGTCCCGCTGAAAGCTGCGCTCCAAAGAGGAGACGACTGCTGGTTCCAACGCCAGCCCACACTGGTCCGTCGTTTATGGAGAACGGAATCGCGCTGTTGTTGACCGCGTAATACTCGGGCGCAATGAGGGTCGCGCTCCACCAGGAGCCGTTCTTCGGTCGCGGATTGAGCGACGATGGCGAGCGAATCAGATAACCATCGAGATCTGCGCGCTTTTCGAGCTGCTCCAGTCGCAGACGGTCAGCCTGCATTCCACTGACGAGAGTCAGTGGCGTGATGTACCTGTCGATGAGCGTCCTCGCTGAATCGGCGGGCGACTGCGACATTGCCGCACAAGGAAACGCGAGCGCCCAAAGCAAGAGCGATCGCGCGAGCGTTGTCTTAGATTGTGAGGCGCGCCGAAACATGAGGACCGAAACTTACCATCGTGCACGAAGTGAATGAATAGAACGGAAGCGCTGCTCTTCCGCACCATCGTGTGCCTGTCAGGCGCAGTGATTTTCTCTTCTGCGTCACCCGCACAGTCTCCAGAAACCACAGGTACCCTGCGACATGAAGTCTTCACTTCATCGGTCGCGGAGGATTATCTGCGGTATCTGCAGTCTGCTGGTAAGGTGCCTGACCAGCCGTGGTCATCACGGCCGTTCTCGTCCCGCGAGCTCGCACGCATGATCCCGAAGGATTCCGCGCATCCGTGGAGCGATCGCTTCACTGATATCTCGACCGAGCTGGGAGGCCTGCGGTACGGCTTGATCTCGCCCGAAGTATCGTTCCGGTTGAACAGTGGATTTCCATATGGCTCGAATGATGGGCCGATATGGGCGGGTCGCGGACTCACGACTGCGGCAACAGCGGGATTCTACGTCTACTGGAAGTGGGCCTCGCTTACGGTGGCGCCGATGGCCTTCAGTGCACAGAACGCCTCGTTCGACCTCGCCCCCTCTGGCGGGACGGGGAATGCGGTCTTTCGCAATCCGGATTTCGGAGGCATCGACCTGCCGCAGCGTTTCGGCAACTCGATGTATTCCCAGGTCGATCCCGGCCAGACGACTCTTCGCATTGACCTCCCCTATGTCACTGCCGGAGTCTCCACCGCAAACATGGGCTGGGGACCGGCGCAGTACTTCCCCATTCTGCTCGGCAACAATGCAGCGGGGTTCCCGCATGCATTCGTTGGAACGAGCGAGCCGCTCGACATCTATGTCGCAAAGATTCAGGCGAAGATGTTCTGGGGCGAGCTGTTCCAATCCGATTTCTCGAGTGTCACCGGATCGAAAACATTCCTCAGTCGTGCAGAGCCCGGCACTAAGCGCTTCGCAACCGGTCTCATCGCGATCGTTCAGCCGCGCGGCTTGAATGGTCTCGAGATCGGCGGCGCAAGATTCTTTCATTCGATCTGGCCAAGCTCGGGAATTCCGCGCAGCTATCTGACGAAAGCACTCCAGGGAATTCTCAAGAAGGATGTCGCGCCCGACAGCATTGCCGATCCCCGGTTTCCGCCTGAGGCCGTCTCGCGTGGAATTGCTGACAATCAGCTGATATCGGTTTTCGCGCGATGGGTTTTGCCGCATAGCGGGTTCGAGATTCATACAGAGTACGGTCGCGACGATCACAGTTACGATTTCCGCGACCTGAATCAGGAGATCGATCACTCACGCATCTACTCGTTCGGCGCGCGCAAAGTCTTTTCATCGAACGCTGAGAAGCTTACCGCTGGAAGATTCGAGATTCTCAACTTCCAGCTTCCACAGCTTTCGCGATATCGCGGCGAGGGCGAGATCTACGTGCACGGGCTGCTGCGTCAGGGTCACACGTACAAAGGCCAGATGCTCGGCGCAAATGCCGGTGTCGGCACAGGCGCGGGATCGATCATGGCGGTCGATCGATTCACTCGTGGTGGGCGATGGACAGCAAGCTGGACCCGAATCGTTCGCCGTGAGAATGGCGATTACACAGCAATGGGAATTCGTACGCCGCGCTCGATCGACGTCAGTCACGCACTCGGATTCGAGCGTGCAGCGGTATACCGTGGATTCGAAGTAACAACCGGCCTCACACTCGTTCGCGAGCTCAATCGCGATTTCCTGCGCGATGCAACCAACGTCAACGCGCTGGTTGGCCTGCGCTACCTCATGTACTGATGCGGCTTCAGCTCGTGTGGACTGTGGTCACCGAGCTGCTTGTGACCATCTCGGGAATTCTCGTTCTCAAATTCGCTGCGGCGCTGCTCGGGCCGGTGGGTTTCGGCGAATACTCGCTCAGCAGACGCGCGGTTGGACTGCTTTATCTCCCTCTAGTTCTGGGATTTGGAGTCGCAGCGCCGCGCTATATCGCAATCGCGCGCGCGGGCGCGATGGAAGGATTCACTGAAAGCGCCTTCGCAACAGCGACTCTTACTGCTGGCCTGGTTCCTCCCTTCACGATCGCGCTTCTGCTCAATGCAGCACCGGAGTTCGGAGGACTGGTTCTCTTCGGGAGCCGCTCGCTGAGTCATCTCGTGCCGCCTGCAACGATTGCCCTTGCAGGGATCGCGCTTCACGCGATGGTTTACGCGGTTTATCGGGGGCGCTCGGAGATGAAATTCGCAAATACAATGCAGAGCATCGATCTCGCGATTGTGCCCGTCATTGCATTCTTGATTTCACCGCATGACGCGGCCGCTGTTCTCACTGCGACCGGGGTTGGCTGGCTCATCGTGAGCGGCATCGCACTCGGCCACGTGTTGTATCGCGAAAGCCGCGAATGGCGCGGGCTCGTAAGCATGCGGCGTCATCTCGATGTTCTTTTGAAATTCGGGCTGCCGAGGGTGCCGGGAGAATTCGCGCTGGTGGGATTATTTGCGATCCCATCGTTACTGGCAGTCCGCGCTCATGGCGTTGTCGAAGCGGGACAGTTTTCCGCCGCGCTGTCGGTGCTGACTATGGCAGCCGGCACTTTTGCGCCCGTTGGACTTGTCGTACTGCCAAGGGCAAGCGCTCAATTCGCGACGGGAGATCTGCCTGGAATTCGTCATCTCGTCCTCAGGATTCTCGGTGGAGGTATATTGCTCGCGGCGCTGGGGGTGGCTGTCGGCGAGGTGCTGATTCCGCCTTTCATTAGATGGTACTTCGGCGAGGCATTCCTCCCCGCTGTGCCGTATTTCCGGACAGTCCTGCTCGGCACCATTCCATATGCGGTTTACATCCTGATGCGAAGCATACTCGACGCACTCGACGTGAAAGCTCTTAATTCAAGAAACCTGATCATTACGCTGGCCGCTGCAGTCATCCTGTGCCTCGTCAATCGCTCGCTGATCTGGATGTCTTCAGCGATCGTAGCATCGCTCGTCCTGCTGGGTGCATTGACACTGCGTGACGTCTACGCGCGGTTACGGCTCAGCCCAGCTGACCAGCCAGCCGCAATCCCCGCGTGAAGAATCGCAAAGGCATCATACTCGCCGGAGGCTCAGGCACCCGGCTCTGGCCATCGACTAAGATCGTCTGCAAGCAGCTCGTCCCGGTATTCGACAAGCCGATGATCTACTACCCGCTCACTACCCTGATGCTTGCGGGTATTCGCGAGGTTTTGATCATCAGCACACCGTCGGATACGTCACGGTTCAGCGATCTGCTGGGCGATGGATCCCACCTGGGCCTCCAGCTTTCGTACGCTGTGCAGCCAAAGCCGGAAGGTCTAGCGCAGGCGTTCATCATCGGCGCTGATTTCATAGGCGACAGCCCTGTGACCCTTATTCTCGGGGACAATCTCTTCTTCGGACATGGGTTGTCCGAACAGCTTCAAAGCGTTGCACGGCAAGAAGTTGGAGCCACTATCTTCGCGTATCACGTTAAGGATCCGGAGCGGTACGGCGTCGTGCAATTCGACGAGAGCAACCGTGCGATTTCCATCGAGGAAAAGCCGGCTCAGCCCAAGTCGCCATATGCCGTGGTCGGCCTTTATTTCTACGACAACGATGTTGTCGCGATATCGAAATCATTGAAGCCCTCACCGCGCGGCGAGCTCGAGATCACCGACGTAAACCGGATCTACCTGGAACGCGGAACGCTCCAGGTCGAGACACTGGGCAGAGGCAACGCCTGGCTCGACACCGGAACCCACGAGGCGCTGCTTGCAGCATCGAACTTCGTCGCCGTCGTTGAAGAGAGGCAGGGTCTCAAGATTGGATCGCCCGAGGAAACCGCGTTTCGAATGGGGTATATCGGTCGAGATGCGCTGTCCTCGCTGGCGTCGAAGATGGGTTCGAGCACGTACGGCGATTATCTCAAGACGCTTGCTGCTCAGCCGTAAAGTCGCATGAACGTCCGTCCCACTCCCCTTCCAGGGGTACTGGTAGTCGAGCCGAGGGTTTTTCGTGATGAGCGTGGATTCTTCACGGAGACTTTCAGCACGCGGGCCGTTGGAGGCAGCGGGATTCCTGTTTTCTTCGTTCAGGACAATCACAGCCGCTCCACACGCGGCGTGCTGCGCGGATTGCACTATCAGCTTGCATCGCCGCAGGGAAAGCTCGTGCACGCCGCGCGCGGCAGCATATTCGATGTCGCCGTCGATATCCGCGTCGGATCGCCGACGTTCAGGAAGTGGTTCGGGATCGAGCTCAACGACGAGAATCTTTATTCGTTGTGGATTCCTCCCGGATTTGCCCATGGGTTCTGCGTTCTGTCGGATCATGCGGACGTCATCTACAAGTGCACCACACTCTACGACGCATCAGATGATCGCGGAGTGAAGTGGGACGATCCTAAGATCGGGATCGAATGGCCGATTTCCGACCCGATCATTTCCGAGAAGGACTCGAAGCACATGGGACTCACGCTCGACCGCGACGACCTTCCCTTCTATTCGGCGAAATGAAGGTGCTCGTTACCGGCGCGACCGGGATGACTGGGGCAGAGATCGTCCGACAGTCCCGCGAGCGCGGATGGGATGTTGTCGCGAAGGATCACACCGATCTCGACATAAGCGATCTCTCCGCAGTTGACGGTGTGATCGCACTCGAAAGGCCGCAGGTGGTGTTCAATGCTGCTGCGTATACGGCAGTGGATCAGGCCGAAGGTGATCCGGAGACGGCAATGTCCGTGAACTCCTCCGGAGCGACAAACATTGCGCGCGCTGCAGCGATCGCCGATGCCGCGGTAGTGCACATCTCGACTGACTACGTCTTCAATGGGAAATCCCGTGTTCCATACAGCCCCGACGACGCACCGGCGCCGCTGAATGTTTACGGTGAGTCAAAGCTCGCTGGTGAGATCGGAGTTCGCGAAGCAGCCCCAAGGCATCTCATCGTCCGCACGTCCTGGGTTTACAGTCATGAAGGCAGAAACTTCGTGCTGACGATGCTTCGCGCCGCGGGTGAAGGGCGTGATCTCAGGATCGTCAACGATCAAACCGGCTCACCGACTTCGTCGGCTGATCTCGCGGCGGCACTGATTTCCGCGGCAACGCGCCTCGTTGATGATCAATCGGTAGCCGGCACTTATCATTTTACGA
>DASUXX010000033.1:0-7569 GCA_036377755.1 Gemmatimonadaceae bacterium | reverse complement strand
CAGGAGATTGTGATCCACGAGCTTGTTTAGCATCTGCCACACTATGAACCCAACCATTACTGCCCATCCGATGGTCTTGTGCGGGCTCAACGATTGAACAACCACAGCGAGCACAGCCAGCAGCAGCACGTCCCAGGCTGTAGGCAGCACATACCATAAGAGGTATCTCCGCAGCTCGATATCCGTGAAACCAGACGTCAGCTGAACCACGATCGCGACTGCAACACTCGCCAGAACAACCGAGAAGAGCACGATCGCCATCGCGAGCGTCTTTGGTACGACATAGGCCCAGTTCGGTAATGGCGTTGCGTCGATGATCTCATGCACCCTGCGATCCCGCTCACGCCATACCAGCTCCCCTGCATAAAAAATCGCTATCACCATCAGGATCACCGAGAAAGCTTCGCCGATCGTGGGAATCAAGGTGACGGTCGTCGGGTAGTTTGGCCTTCCATAGGTGCCGCGCGTGCTCAGGGCGTAAAAGGTCGTGACAATGCCCCACGCCATCACTACGACGAATGCAGGACTCAGAACTACCTGCCTCACCTCGAAGCGCGTGCGCATCCAGAGCAGGGTGCGCGTTGCTCTCGATCCATGCATCGGAGCAGGAAGCGCGATTGTCTCCGCATTGGGAATTGCTTCTGGCGTTGCCGCCTGCAGCAGCTTCAGTCGCTTTCGCTCGCGCTTCGACATTCCCTGGTCGGCAAATCGATAGCGTGCACAAACGAACGCTACCAGGAGCAGGGCGAGAGTGATCCACAGGAGACGATTATAGAGCAAACCGCCGGTGAGCTCCGGCAATGACACGTTGCGTTGGGCAATTGTCCAATAACGCACAGCGTCCTTGAGCGCGCGTCCTGCGAAAGGCTCGCCGATGGCAACTGCGATGTTCCCGGTAAAACCGGAGTCCAGCATGAAAAAGCCTGCGATGAAGCCGACGACAGCGAGGTAAGCTGCCATCATCGATCGAGTTGTCGTCGCAAGTGCGAACAGAACAGCACCGTGTATGAGAAGATTCGGAAGCGCAACTACGAAGTAGCCATACACGTAATCCGAGAGACGAATCGGTCCGAGCTGCGATGCGGGCGCCCATGGCATAAGCGGCCCGAGCACACCGGCGAGAGGAACAACAAGGAGACACACCGCTGCAACCAGAAGCGCACCGAGAAACCTGCCGAGCACGTAGTCGACCCGTGTGATTCCCGTCGACCGAATGATTGGCCCGAACCCGCTCTCATCATCGCGCAGCACGGCATTAGCAACGAACGACGTCGTCACCAGCATGTAGAACACGGAGATGATCACGTAATTCCTGAGCGTCGCATACGATGCGTTCTTGAGCAGACCTCCCTCGTTGCCGAGATCGAATCCGTTGACGCTCATGCCGAGGAATATCATGGTGAATGACGCGATCGCCATGATCCACAGCAATGGATTACGTAGCAGATAGCGAAATTCGAAGGCAGCGACTTTAGTCAGCATCATTCGCTTCTCAGGCAGCCCGCCGCGCTGCGGCGAGCGTTGAGAAATACACATCCTCGAGACCGGTATCAGCCTGAGTAAATCCATCACCAGGATCCTGATCCGACAGCACATGCAGGATCGTCTGCCCGGCAAACAGCCGCGTCGAGATGATCTGGTATTTCTCGCGATATTGCGGAAGCACAGCGCGATCGATGGTCTTTGACCAGATGCGGCCTCGTGTGGCATTGATCAGCTCGAGCGGTACGCCCTCCAGCTGCACTCGCCCATCGACCATCACAGCCATTCGCGTGCACAGGTCCGAAACATCTTCGACGATATGAGTCGAGAGAATGACAACGACGTTTTCGCCGATCTCGGCGAGAAGATTCAAAAAACGGTTTCGCTCTTCGGGATCGAGACCCGCAGTCGGCTCATCGACAATGATGAGTCCCGGATTGCCGATCAGCGCCTGAGCGATTCCGAATCGTTGGCGCATACCGCCGGAATATCCAGACAGCGACTTCTTGCGGACGTTCCACAGATTCGTTTGATGAAGAAGCGTCTCGACCGTTGACTTGCGATCTTCCTTCGACGCGATTCCCTTGAGCACCGCCATGTGATCGAGCATGTCGTACGCGTTGATCCGCGGATACACCCCAAAGTCCTGAGGGAGATATCCCAGCGTTCGGCGCAGCCGCTCCGGCTGGGCGATGACGTCGATATCTCCGAACTGAATCTTCCCTTCCGTTGGATTTTGCAGAGTTGCGATGGTCCGCATGAGCGTCGATTTGCCGGCGCCATTGGGTCCGAGCAGTCCATACATCCCGCGCGGAATGGAAAGCGTCACGTGGTCGAGCGCGCGAGTGCGGTTTGGATAAACGTGGCTGACATCGTTCAGGTTCAGCACGATGCTTCATCTCCTCTGCATGTTGTCGAAACGTTCGTCATGGAGAGGATGCTAAGCCGCGGTGCGCCGATCCGAGAGCGTCTTACCGCCGAGTGGTAGATCGAAGCCGCTGAATGGAGAGCCCGCTCCCTCGCGGTGCTGAGCGTGCCCCAGCATTATTCGATCATGACATGGAACGCTCTGCTCTTTCTCAAACTCAGAATTCCCGGACCATGGATTCGCGGCGAAGTGGCAGCAGCCGTGAGCGGGCTCGCTGCTGGTGCCATCGTCGCGTATCTCCTCTACGGATTTGTTCGCCGTGTGCCGTGGCCGCGGCCTTTCCGTTTTCGATTCATCCTCGTTCACATCGTAGCGATGCCGGTCTTTGGAGCAGCATGGATCCTCCTGTCGATTGCGTTCGAGACGATGTACACGGGTAATCCTCTGGAGACTCGAACGCTGTGGAGATTCCTCAACCTTCCGTCCGAGCTTCCACAGATCAGCATCCTGTTTTACGGAGTTGTGACTGGCATTGCATACTCGGTTGAGCGCCGCGCTCGCAATGCGCAGCTAGAGACAGAGGCAGCGCGCGCACAGCTGGCTGCGCTTCGCGCACAGGTTCATCCGCACTTTCTCTTCAATGCATTGCACACGGTAGTTCAATTGATACCGCTTGATCCGTCACGCGCTTCAGAAGCGGCAGAGCTTGTTGGCTCGCTGCTGCGACGAACGCTCGAGGAGCAGCGGGATGAGGTCACGCTCGACAATGAATGGGGCTTTGTGTCGCGATATCTCGAAATGGAGCGGATGCGGTTCGGCGATCGCTTGCAAGTTCGAGCTGATGTCGATCCCCAGATTATTGACGAACTGGTTCCGTCGTTCGCGCTGCAGACGCTGGTAGAGAATGCCGTGCGCCACGGCGCTGCGAATCGCATCGAGCCAACGGCGATTGTCGTCAGTGCGTCGATGGTCGATTCAAAGGTGCAGCTGTCAGTGTTGAACCAACTCGATAGAGTGGCTTCGGCTCACAATGGTAACGGCGCAGGAACTGGCTTGTCACGATTGCGCGAGCGACTGCGATACCTCTATGGTGATAACGCGAGCCTGACGTATGGGGACCGCGGCGACGGCATTTATCAAGCGACTCTCGTCGTTCCGCGCGCACGCAGCCGCAGGTGAAGGTCAGCACACTCGTAGTCGACGATGAGCCGCTCGCTCGTGCCGGACTGCGCGCGATGCTCACCGCCTTCGAATGGGTGGAAGTAATTGGAGAGGCGAGCGACGGAAAAGCTGCGATTGATGCGATCAATCGTCTCAAGCCGGAGCTCGTGTTCCTCGATGTTCAAATGCCTGGTCTTCTCGGTACCGATGTCGTCAGGCGCATCGAGCATCATCCATACATCATCTTCACGACTGCATTCTCACAGCATGCGGTAGGCGCATTCGAGCTCGGCGCCGTTGACTATCTCCTCAAGCCCTTCGGCCCTTCCCGGCTCTCGGCCGCAATGGAGCGTGTTCGCTCGGCCATTGGAGAGCCGGCAGGTGCGAGTGCACTCGAGAGGCTGAGCGGCGCTTTCGGCAACGGGCCCATCAGCCGTCTATTCGTACGGACCGCGGGTAATCTCGTCCCTCTCATGCTCTCGGATGTTCTGTGGTTCGAGGCAGATGGCGATTACGTGATCGCACATACCGAGGCCAGACAACATCCGCTGAATGTGTCACTAAGCCGCCTCGAGGAACGGCTCGATCCCAGGCGATTCACGCGCGTTCACCGCGCACATATCGTGAACCTCGATCATGTTCGCGCATTCAAGCGCGATACTCGCGGGAATCTCGAAGCCGAGCTCGCCAACGGGAGCAGAGTACCAGTAAGTCGTGCCCGGGCCCAGGAGCTTCGAAGCCTCGGCCTCTAATTTTTTTCCCTCGTTATATGCCTTGACAGGTATATGCCTTCAACAGTATATATGAGTCATGGAATCTGCATTCACTGTCATTGCGGAGCCCAGCAGACGGGCCATTCTGTCGATGCTCGCGGGATCCGAGCATTCCGTTGGCGACATCGAGCGAAAGCTCCGCATGTCGCAGCCATCCGTCTCCAAGCATCTGAAGGTTCTTCGAGACGCGGGATTGGTCCAATCGCGAGTGGAAGCCCAACGCCGGCTCTATCGCATCAATCCCGAGCCGCTCAAGGAGCTCGATGAATGGCTCGCGCCATTCCGCCGGTACTGGTCGAAGCATATCGATGCACTCGAGAAGCATCTCGACAAGATGAACCAAAAGCCAACTGCAAAGAGGAAAACCAGACGTGACAAGCACTGAGCAGTACACGCCAGGACAGGCATCCGGCGCGCGAGTCGAGAAGGATGGAGAGAAGTGGACCCTGATAATCGAGCGCGAGCTCAAGCATCCGCCTGAGAAAGTGTGGACTGCGCTCACCGATCCTGAGCATCTCCGCGAATGGGCCCCGTATGATGCAGACCGCAACCTTGGGTCGACAGGCACAGCGACCCTCACCACGGTCGGAGCGCCAACGCCGCATGTGACGGAGACTCAAATCACGCGCGCTGAAGCACCGAGGGTTCTCGAATTCAGCTGGGGCGGACAGGATATCCGCTGGCAGCTCGAGCCATCTGCGAATGGAGGAACCCGTCTCACGTTGTGGCACAACATCGATCGTCGCTTTGTCGCAATGGGTGCGGCAGGATGGCACGTGTGTCTCGACATCATGGACCGCGCGCTTTCCGGCAAGCAAGGCAAGAGAATCGTTGGAATGGATGCGATGAGCTTCGACGGATGGCACCGGCTGCATCGCGAGTACGCGCAGCAATTTGGCGTGGAGAATCCCGGCAGCTCTCATTCGTAAGTCACGGCGCGACTCGCGCCGTGATAATCGCACCTATCGTCGATCTGCAGCTGCGCGACGGATAATCACGTCAGGCGCCGATCCTTCACCGAGCTCACGCGGGGGATCATCGTGTTCCGACGGCGAGCTATCCTCTGCCCGCCTCGCGATCATCAGAGACACAGTGGCGGATAGTGTGCAAAGGAAAACGAGTGGAACACTGATCATCGCAGTCAGATCCCAGACGCCGCGGCCGGTTTCAGGATCGCCGAGGTGAGCGAGGCCCACCGCCACCATCGTTGCGGGAATGAGACTCAGCATCATGCCGCCGAATGCGCCCCACGCTGCGAACTGTGGCACCGACAACTCGCTGAATTTGTGGCGGCGTCCTGCAATTCCAAGAACGATTGAAAAGAGGGTGCCACCGATGAATCCGGGAATCGCGAGCGCCGGCAGCGGGGCGTCGAACACGTCGAAGAAGAGGTTCCACGGCAGCGACGGGAAAAGCCTGCTCGACACACCAATCATTATTCCGAACGCGGCCCACAGCGCGGCCCAGGTGAGTCCCATTCCAAATACGCCTCGAAGGCGCTTTGCCCACTTCTTCATTTACAGCGCGTCCTCAAAATCAATTGCTTGAAAAGGCTCAGACGAGAACATACTTTGCAACATAAAGTACACTGCAATCGCGAACAAGTGAAAGACTCTGGAGAATACTGATGTCCGAAGAATCAAAAGGGCGACGCCTCCGCGCAATATTCAAGAACGCCGTAGTCTGGGGCGTGAGCTGGGGCGCACTCGGCACCGCTGTCGCATCACTGTTCCGCCTCAGCGACAAGATCCCATTCGGCTACGCACTGCTCGATGGACTCGGGATGGGAATCAGGATCGGAGTGGTCGGCGCAATCGCGGGAGCGGCATTCTCGAGTTTCATAAGCCTCGCATATAGAGGCAAACGCCTTGCCGAAATCAGCGCGCTTCGTTTCGGGATCGGTGGAGCCGTGTTCGCCGGACTGCTCGTTCCGCTCGGAATCGAGACTATCCGGATCATCGGAGGCGACGGATTCCTGCCGCTTAACTATCTCGCTGACGATTTTGTTCTTTCAACTGTATTCGGCGGACTGACCGCCGCGGGAACGATGGTCCTCGCGCAGCGCGACGAATTGCGAAATCCCGTCACTGTGAACGACTTGCTCGACCAGATGGAGCAGCAATCGCTTTCGCCTGGCGAAGCACCAACGTATTCAACTGCGCAAGGCGCGCGCTCAGTCGAGCACAGATAACAACAGAGTCTCGAGGCGCACGACGTGCAGTCTTCGACAGCAATGCCGAAGACGATACTTCGCCGATCACTGAATCTCGATCTCGCCGGTGCACACGTGCCGGCGATTGGACTTTTCCCGCAGCTCGAGCGACACGTTCCGGGAGTTCTGCTTCTTCACGGCTACAGCTCGTCGAAGGAACGGCTTGCTGCATCGATGGGTCAATCGCTTGCTGTCCGCGGTATCGCGAGCATTGCAATCGACCTTCCGCTGCACGGATCTCGCGACGATGCAATCATCGACGAAGCACGGAGCAATCCCCTCGGACTTGTGCGGCACTGGAACATGGCGCTTGCAGAAGCGCGCGATGCTATCGCATGGCTCGCACGTCACGACGAGATCGACAGCGATAAACTCTGCATTGCGGGATACTCACTCGGCAGCTTCATCGGCTTGCAGACGGCCGCGAATGATCGTCGTGTCGGCGCGATGATTATAGCGGCGGGAGGAGACCTGCCTGCAACTCCCTGGACCGGCATGGTGCGAATGGTAACTGATCCGCTCAAGTCAGTTCGCGCAATGGATGGCCGGCCACTATTGATGCTGCACGGCAAGTCTGATCGCACAATTCCTCCGCAGCAGGCTCAGCGACTTTATGACGCAGCTCTGACACCAAAGGAATTGCGCTGGTACGACTCAGGACACATTCTCCCTGCCCAGGCAGCAGATGATGCTGCGCGATGGCTCAATGACAAATTCGGGGTGAAGACGGATGCGGACTGATACGTATATCAACTATCGCGGCAACTGTGAAGAAGCGTTTCGCTATTACGAAGAGCACCTCGGCGGGAGAGTCACCGGAATCAGCCGGCATGATATGGTGAACAATCCCAATATTCCTGCTGAATGGCGGGAGAAAGTTCTTCATGCGCGGATTCAGATTGGCGATGGCGTGATAATGGGCGCCGACATTCCCAATGCCGAGCCGATGCGAAGCGCGTATGTCGCGCTAACGATCGACAGTGAATCAGAAGCCGAGCGGATTTATTCCGCGCTGTCGAACGGAGGCGAAATCTTCATGAAGATGGAGAAAACTTTTTTCGCAAACCGCTTCG
>DASUXX010000032.1:0-2103 GCA_036377755.1 Gemmatimonadaceae bacterium | reverse complement strand
GCATCACCGACGGTGCAATCGTCGCAGCAGCAACGCTGTCGAACCGATACATCGGAGATCGCTTCCTGCCTGATAAAGCGATCGACCTCATAGATGAAGCCGCATCACGACTGCGAATCGAGATCGATTCGATGCCGCAGGAGATCGACGAAGTCGAGCGTCGCATAACACAGCTCGAGATCGAGCGTCAGGCTCTGCAGAAGGAAAAGGACAAGGCGGCGAAGGAGCGTCGTGATGCACTGGAAAGAGAGCTCGCCGAGCTGCGCGAAAAATCAAACGCGATGAAAACCCAGTGGCAGAATGAAAAGGAAACACTGGGAAGTGTCGGAAAGATCAAGCAGCAGATGGAAGAAGCGCGCATCCAGGCCGAGCAGGCAACACGTACCGGCGACCTTGGCAAAGCTGCCGAGATTACATACGGCACTATTCCGCAGCTCGAGGAAAAGCTTCGAGAGACCGAACAGCAGCTTGCCAGCAAGAGCGGCGGACGCCAGTTCCTCAAAGAGGAAGTCTCTGCAGACGATGTCGCGGAAATCGTCGCGCGATGGACGGGAATTCCTGTATCGCGAATGATGGAAGGAGAGCGCGAGCGTCTTACTCGTCTCGAAGAGCTGCTCACGGAACGCGTCGTCGGTCAGGGCGAAGCAGTGAAAGCCGTTTCGAACGCTGTGAGAAGATCGCGCGCGGGATTGCAGGATCCAAATCGTCCCATTGGCTCGTTCATTTTTCTTGGGCCAACTGGCGTCGGAAAAACTGAAACTGCGCGCGCTCTCGCAGAATTTCTTTTCGACGACGAGCACGCAATGGTGCGCATCGATATGTCCGAGTACATGGAAAAGCACGCTGTTGCGCGCTTGATCGGCGCTCCTCCGGGTTACGTCGGATATGAAGAAGGTGGACAGCTCACTGAAGCAGTAAGGCGCCGGCCCTATTCAGTGATACTGTTCGACGAGATCGAGAAAGCGCACAGCGATGTGTTCAACATTCTTCTACAAATCCTCGACGATGGCCGACTTACGGATTCGCAGGGTCGCACTGTCGATTTCCGCAACACCGTCATCATCATGACGTCGAACATTGGGAGCTCGTTCATTCTCGAGCACGGCACCGATGACTGGGCGGTGGTCGAAACGCAGGTCACTGCAGCATTGCGCCAGCATTTCCGTCCGGAATTTCTCAATCGTGTGGATGACGTGATTGTATTTCGTCCGCTTGGAGAAGAGCAGATCGAAGTCATCATCGGGCTGCAGCTCAAGCGTCTCGAGGCTTTGCTTGCGGAAAGAAAGCTGTCGATCGATCTCACGCCTGCGGCGCGTCATTTCCTCGCGACAGAAGGTTACGACCAGGCATTTGGTGCGCGTCCTCTGAAACGCGCGATTCAGCGCCTGGTTCAGAACCCGCTCGCCCTTGCAGTTCTCGAGGGACGTTTTCTCGAGGGAGATAAGATCAAAGTGGATGTCGGCAGCGATGGGCAGCTGACATTTACGAACTTGCCGGGCACCGAGAAGAACGATGGTGCTGGAGCTGATGCCGAGGAAGGTGTTGCGGCATCGGCAGGCGCCCGTTGAGCGATCCGCGCGGAATAAGCGACGCGGATCGCACGCGATTCGCCATCGATGAACAGTTCATGCGGAACGCGATGGCGATCGCGCACGAGGGAACGCGTCATAACGAAGTTCCCGTTGGCGCTCTTGTCGTACAAGGGACGACGATTATTTCCGGCGCCAACAACCGGACTGTAAGAGATCAGGATGCTACCGCGCACGCTGAGCTTCTCGCGATTCGAGAAGCTTGTGCCACGCTCGATCGGTGGCGTCTCGATGATTGCACTCTCTATGTCACGATGGAGCCGTGCGCGATGTGCGCCGGCGCGATAATTCTCGCGCGTTTTTCCAGAGTGGTTTTCGGTGCGTGGGATGACAAGGCAGGGATGGCGGGATCTGTTGTCGACTTATTGAGGCATCCGCGTTTGAATCATACGCCGCAAGTACAAGGCGGACTCCTTGCCGAAGACTGCGCCGCCATCCTCACAGACTTCTTTCTCGAAAAAAGAATAGCAGAGCCATAGTCCTCGTTAGTCCTCGTTAGTCCTCGTCAGTCCTC
>DASUXX010000031.1:0-3597 GCA_036377755.1 Gemmatimonadaceae bacterium | reverse complement strand
GTTTTTATTCGTGTAATTCGTGCGCCAAATGTGTTCTATACCGCGTCGGACAACGAGGTAAACGTGAACTCCTTCACCTTCACTGGCGGAACCACAACAGCACCACCTGCCTCCGTTCCAGCAAGTCTAACTGCCGGCCCGATTGCCTCGAGATTGTTCAGCATGAACAGCGGCGAATCGTTGAAGCGGAAATTCTTGATCGCCTTCGAGATCTTTCCATTCTCGATGAGGAATGTGCCGTCGCGCGTGAGGCCCGTATAGAGAATCGTGCGCGGGTCGACTTCACGCAGATACCACAGCCGCGTCACGAGAACGCCGCGCTGCGTCGACTTGATCATGTCATCGAGCGACGTCGTGCCGCCGCTCATGATGAACGACGTCGGCGCACCCGTCGGCTGCTTGCCCATCTTCTTCGCCCAGAAGCGCGAATAGTAGAGCTCCTTGAGTACACCCTTGTCGATAAAGGTCTGCTTGCCGAGCGGAAGTCCATCACCGTCCCACGGCTGTGAGAGAATCATGGGATCGAACGGGTCCGCCGTGATCGTCACACGCGAGTCGACGATCTTCTCGCCGATCTTGTTTCCGCCGCCCTGCTTCGTGAACGGGCTGCGACCCTCATCCGATGAGCGCGCATCAGCATAGAAGCCAATAAGCTGCACTAAATCGCCGACCGCCTGCGGCTCGAGAATCACGGTGTACTTACCAGGCTCGATCGCGACTGGATTCCGCGACAATCTTGCCTTGTCGATTGCGCGCGCGCTCACCGCGTTCACGTCGAGCTGCTTCCAGTCAGGATGCTCAGCGCCTGCCCATCCTGATCCGGTACCGTCGTTTGTGCGAACAGTCAGCGTGTAATTCGCGTTCGTCGACTTGTGATATGCGAACAGCTTTTCCTTGTTGCCGAGCGCGTTGGTTGACGTTGTGACAACGAGGTAGCCTGCGGCACTCAAGTCGCCAGCTTTGCGAGCCGGCTCCAGTGCAGTCAGCGCCGCCTTCGCGAGATCAGTTGCATCGAGCTTTTCGGTATCACCAAACGATGCATCGACACTCTTGATGTTCTGCGGACCGAGATCAGGCATCGCTTCCGGATCATCCGGCGCGAGCTTCGCGAGTCTCTCGGATTCACGAACGGTGTTGAGAATCGCTTCGTCGCTCAGGTTGTTCGTTACGACCGTTGCCTTCTTCGGACCGAACGAGCTCGTAATTGCGACGTTGGCATCAGCAACGCTTCCTGCCGTTGAAACCTGATTTGCGGCAAATCGAATATTGTTTGCAAGCGAGCTCGACACGTTCACGCTGATCGCGTCTGCCTGCGACATCTTCACTGCCTTCTCGATGATTGCCTGCGAGGCATCACGCGAGATGATGTCGCCTTCGTCGGCGCTCGCAATCGGAATCAATCGCCTGGGCGCTCTCATGCTTTCCTTCCGGTGTTGATGACGTTGATGTTGCGGAACCGCGCCGGCGGTGATCCGTGACTCACAGCGTTGATTTGAGGCGGCTGGCCCTTGCCGTCGAAGAAGCTTCCGCCGAGCTCGTATGATTTCCTGCCGCCGATCATGTCCATCGAGTTCCAGAAATCAGGCGTGCGCATCTGATACGCAACGTCCTTCAGCATGCCGTTGAGCTTGCCGCCCTTGATCTCGTAGAACACCTGGCCGCCGAACTGCGCGTTGTAGCGCTGCTGGTCGATCGAGAATGAACCATCGCCGATGATTGCAATTCCCTTATCCGTTGCAGCGATGAGATCTTCGAAGCTCTGCTCTTTCTCACCGGGCAGCAGCGACACGTTCGGCATTCTCTGGAACTGAATGCTCGACCATGAATCGCCGTATGAGCAGCCGTGTGAGCGAACCGGCTCGCCCTTCTGGTCATACCACCACTTGAGCCAGTTGGCCTGCTCGCGTGTGGTCTGATAGTCGTTGAAGATTCCCTTCTTGATGATGAGGAAGTCGTCGGGCTTCACTCCTTCGTCGTCATATCCGATCGTTGCGAGCCCGCCGGCCTGCGAGCGATCGCCCTGAATGTTCATGAATTCAGGACCGTACTTCAGCTTGCCGAGCACTTTATCGGGCGGCGAGACGAACGATGTTCCAGCGTAGTTCGCTTCGTAACCGCTCGCGCGATCGAGCTCGGTAGGATGGCCGATCGACTCGTGAATCGTGAGCCAGAGATGTGACGGGTGCAGCACGAGATCGTATCTGCCCACATCGACTGGCTTTGCAGACAATTTCTGCGAGGCTTCTTCTCCCCACTTCTCCGCGTTTTTGACGAGATCCTCGGAGAGAACGAATTCCCATCCGCGTCCCATCGGCGGCGACACCGATCCGCGATTCTGGAAATCCGACTGATCCGGGGCGATTGCAGTGATCTGCATTGGCGCCCAGCTCTGAATGATCGTCTGCGTTATGACCGAGCCGTTCGTGTCGGCATAGTTGCGCTCGTTCTTACGGAAGAAAAGTCCGCTGAAAACGAACTTGACGTTCTTCGCCTTCAAGGCAGCAGCGTTTGCCTTGAGAAGAAGATCGGCCTTCTGCTCGACTGGAATCGTCCATGGATCGATCTTGTACTCGTTCTTCCACGAGACGTCCTTGAATGTCGGAGCTGGCGCGAGCTCGACCGCATTGCCGCGAGCGATTGCAGTTGCCTTTGCAACGGCAACAGCACGCTTCGCTGCGCTGGCAACTCCATCCTTCGTCATCATTCGAGTCGCAGCAAAGCCCCACGTTCCATTGACAAGAGCGCGAACGCCTGCTCCGATTGAATCGGTATCGACGACGTTAGTGATCTGCTGCTCGCGAGTCGAGACGAAGTTCTGGAGATAACGGCCGATTCTAACGTCGGCATACGACGCGCCGGCCAGCTTTGCGGCATTCAGCGCGTCCATCATAAGGTCGCGCGTTGCCGCATCCATTTCGGGGGCGGGCGGGCCGTCCGCCATAAACGGAGGACCAGCTAACGGGGCAAGCCCGTGCGCTTTTCGGAACGCTGCTTCAGCCGCAATTGCGCCAGCGACGAGCGTTCCTTTCTTGAGGAATTCTCTTCGGTTTGTCATGTCGTACCGGAGGGGGAGATTATTTTTTCTGGTGCCGCTACTATTGAAGATGCTATCAGGAGGCGGCTGATGTGAGTACACCTTCTGTAAGAAATCTGTGTACTCATCTCGATTGAGGACTCAGGACTTTTTTTGAACAGCGGGAGGTCGGTCGCCGGCGGTCGGTCGCGGGCATCGGACGCCGGCTATCGGCTACCGGCTATCGGCAAAACAGAACTGCGTGCGTCGCGGTCGGCCGCGGTTTTGTTTATCCGTTTTGCCGGTTGCCGACCGCCGCAAGCCGACCGCCGACGCCGGCGACTGGCCCGCCGACGACCGGCCGCCCGCTGTTCAAAAACCAAACAGTTACAACGATTTCAGATACTCGATGAGATCTGATCTCTGCTGAGTGGTAAGTGAAAGCTTGAGATACTGCTGATAATGAGCGACAACATCGGCAAGTGTTGCAGCACTTCCATCATGGAAATACGGCGGATGCTGTAGAAGCCCTCGAAGCGGTGTCGTACGATACGCCTTCTGCGATGTTCTCGTGGCGTATTGTG
>DASUXX010000030.1:0-7601 GCA_036377755.1 Gemmatimonadaceae bacterium | reverse complement strand
GTCGCAGTCGTCGACGTATCGGCCTCTGCCATGACTGCCGCTGTTGTGAACCGCTACCTCGAGATCAAATCGCGAGGCGAGCTATAGGTACGTTTGCGGTAGCCGAGTGACAGGTAGGCGAGCATAAGGAACAGTGAGAGAATCGCGAAACTCACCTTCCACGAGAGCGGCCAGTTCGGGATTGGGGACACAAGCCCTTCGAGAGATCCGGCAACGAGCAGGAACATGATCACGCACGCTATCAGGCTCATCGCTCTCTTCCCGTTTTCGATGAGTGCCTCGCGCCTCGTGCGATTTCCCGGAAGGATGACGGCCGCTGCGATCAGCAACCCCGCTCCTCCCGCGATAGTGATTGCACTCAGCTCGAGAACGCTGTGAGGTGCGACGAAGGCCAGGAGCAGTTTGATGATTCCTTTATTCTGATATAAACCAAGAACTCCTCCGATCATCGCTCCGTTACTCACGAGTGCGTAAACAGTACCGAGCACTGTTATACCGAATGCAAAGACAGCAAATGCAACCTGAATATTGTTCGTGATGATGAAGCTTCCCATCACAGGGCGTGCAGCCTTCGGATCTTCGATGTAACCTCGATTCGCTCGCGCGCGCTGAATTCCATCTTCAGCGCGCTCCATCATGCTTGCCGGAAGGATCTCAGCAGCTATCGCCGGCGATGATGACGCGGCACGATATGCAATCGCCATCGGACCAAAGAACAGCACGGCTGCAACGAGAATCGGCCGCACTGAACGTCTGACTTCGCGCGGAACATCCCAGGTCAGGTATTCGCCAATGCGCGCCGCTGAAAGACCTTTTCGCCGATAGATCAGGTTATGAGCTCCGGCAGCAAGGCGACTGAGTGCAAACACTGCTGCGGGATCACTGCCCCGCGTCGCGGTTCGAAGCCGGGCGAGATCGTTTGAAATCTCACGATAATCGGCGACAAAAGCGCGCAGCTCAGACTCCGACATATCCTTGATTCCGTGCTTCTGTGCGACAGTCAGCTTCATCGCAAATGTCGCCCACCGTTCTGCACCTTGTGCGACAATAGCGTGCTTCTCGCGAGCGGCGCCGGCTGACCTGTGCGCCGCACCGCCTCGCGCGCGCGCGGCCGTCTCGTGCTCATGAAGCTGAATCAGGCGGGCGATGTCAGATACGCCGCTGACATCACGCAGCCGCGTGTGAAATCTCTCCGCGAGTCGTGCAGCCAGACGTGACCTGTCGTCCGCCGCGATGGCCGATCGTCGAGTGATGAAACGCGACAACACGTCGTACTCGGCATCATTCAACACTGATGAACTCGTTACTGCAGTCGCTGGACTGCCCGTTGATTTCTTCTCGGGCAGAGCTGCGGTGAGCGGCCGCTCACGCACAACCATTGTTCCAGCAACGAAGTCACCGATCCTTTTGCCCGTTCTCGAAGCAGCGATACTTACGATCCCAACCGCCGCGAATAATCCTGGCTGCATGTCGAGCAGCCGCACGATATTTCGAATAGCTGACGCACTGAATGGGACGGAATATCCTCCATCCATTACCACGCGGAGCTTCATGATTTTTTTGCCCGGCGTCTGTCCGTCGTTCAGCGCTTCGAACACCACGTAGTAGCCCCACATGATCGCGAACTGAATCAGTATCAGGATCGCAAACACCCACATGCCTGACGGCGTTGGCTGCGGAGTCCTCGCATGCGACGGATCGTCCCCAATGAGCCAGAGGAGCAGCCACAGCGCCACGAACGACGCGATGCAGATCAGGAGATCGATAAGCGCTGCTGCGACACGAGACCCGACTCCCGCGCTTGTATACGAGACGAGCGTCATCTCCGGAGTCTCGATCGCAACTACATCTTCGAGTCCCGCCGGGTTACGCGCCTGTAAAGCGTCGTTCCGAGTCATTCGGTGACGCTACGAGGGTCCTGCAAAAAGCGAAAGTCCTTCCTGCGCTGAATTATTGCCCGATTCGCTTCGCGCAGAAATATCCCGCTTGTGGCGGAATGGCGTTGCCGTTTTTGTCCACTGGTATTCCGTCCCCGTAGAATCCTGAATCCGACCATTCGCCAAAGAGGTAATCAGTCGATACGTCGCGGATGAGCAGCGTGCCACTGAACCTGATTTCACCCGCCTTTGAGTGTACGTCGAAGCGAACGTCACCGTTGGATATCGAAATCCGGCGCGTTGTGACCCTATTGTCGGTTGCACTCGACACCATGCGAAAGTCGAAATCACCTGAGATACCCGCGAATTCCGCGTCACTTGGTCGCGCGCCAGGGGCTGAAGGAACACATCGGCCATTCACTATTTCCGCACTTATCCGTTCTGCTTCGAGATGCCGTCGGAGCACAGTCCAGTGGTTATCCGCTTTCCGCAGCAGAAGGGTTTCATCCAGCTGACGCACCGGCGTCTCGATATGATAGCTTACCATTGCCTGATCGGCGGCGATATCATAACCGACACGGGTGAAAGACAAAATACGACTGACTCCGGGGTGATTTGTACGAAGTCCAGTCCAGAAGTCTCTCCCCTCTTCTGCATCGCTGAAATAAGAAGCTCTTCGTGCTTCTTGCGTGAGATATGTGCGCTCGCCGACTGACAACAATGGAATTCCCAGGCTGCGCAGTGTCGACGGGTTGAGGCGCACCGAATCCGAAGCAACGCCCTGAAAAATTGGGAAAGTCGTGGAATCGAGTATTCCCAACCTCTCAAGATGCGCGAGCTGGAGTGCAGGGCACTGATGAAAAAGGCGGCACCACGATCGTGTTTCAGTCGACACTGCTGCGCTATCGCCGAGATGGAGCTCATTGACAACCGCCGAATACACCGCGATGTCTGCCGAGGACGGATACGGAGATGCGAGATATAGCGGCGAGGTAAGCTCACCCGATGCGAACGGCTTGATACGCTGGCTCTCCCAACATGGCTCGATGTTGGGTGCTTTCATGTCAATCACCACGTCGAGCATGGGAGCCACGTAAGCGGCTGGTGCATCGAGAGTACGGCCTGAACGCCGCGTGCTTCCGGGACATTGAAGCTCGAGCATAGTGCTGCCTAAGGGCGGATTTCTGATTTCATATCTCCCTTTTGAATCGGCAACATACCGTTTGATGATCTCGGTGGGGAATCTCGCAGTGTGCAGGAATATTTGTGCGTGTGCGATTGGACGTCCTGTCTGACCATTGATCACCGTTCCACGTATACGCCGGGGGGCCGCATCCGCGCGTACAGAATCGACAAAGGCACGCCGACTCGAATCCGCCTGCTGCTTCATCATGGCGACGAAATGTGCGCCCGGTCCGAGGTATCTCAGCGATCCTATGCCAAAAGCCTCTGCAGATCCCGCATTAATTCGTTCCACAATTTTCCATCCCGTCTGGAGGCGATCGAGGAGAATTACTTCCGAGCTGTAGCATCCCCCTCCGCATTGATGTCTTATCGACATGAGCGCTTCGGTTGAATCTCGACTGAATCCGGGCTGAGATAAAACAGTTACTCCCCATGCCGCTGGATATTTCTCAACGAACGCCATCCAGTAAGGCATTTCCTTTAATTCTTTCTGAGGCGTGATCTTCAACAGTGTCTCGGCCCGCGACTGAAGCTCGCTGAATTCCAGAGCGGAGAGTACGTGAAGGCGTCCTTTGTATCGGTAGCTCGTCGGGAAAGGAATCGATCGAAGCGTCGCGCTGTCGAAGCTTTCGATTGTCGACTGTCGAATCAGCGACCGATGCGGGAGCAGGAATCTGCCTCTGTACGCTATTCCGCCCTCCCGCCCGAAGAGCGAATCAGCGACGATGACAATGTCCGGCTTATCGCCTTGCGAGTTGTACAGTGAATCGAGCACGGCATCGAAGACTGCGTACACATGCGGACGCGTCGATGGCATTTGTGCTTCGACTGATAGCGCGAAGGAGAATAACGCTGCGCTGAGTGCGAGAACTAGCCGATTCTTCACATGCAAAAGACGAATTGCGCACGATTTCATTCACAAAAAAAAAGCCCGCCGAAGTTCCGGCGGGCTCCAAGGGACAATCGAGTCTTCTACTTGAAGTAACCTACAATCGATCCATTATCGCTGATAGCGGTGGGTGTTATCGAGGAGACGCTACCGGGTCGGTTGATAGTGACGACCGTTCCATCTCCCTTCCACACGAATGCATTCGTGTGCAGTCCGACATTTCCCCATGTGCCGACCGCATCACCGTTTCGATTGATCGCAACTGCCCATGACGATGGAAAGTCCGCCGCAATTTGCGTCAAGCCATTCGCTGCGTCCCATCTGAATGCTTTCGAGTTTGTAATCCCCACGACTTCACCGCGATCGTTGATAGATGATGCAGTAACGCTGCAACATGGAAGCGGTATCTGCTCGCCGTCCACGCTCCAGATGACGGTTTTTCGTTCGGTGAAATTTCGGGCGACGAGAGCATCAGATATTCCCTCCTCGCCGAGCACGGCACCCGCGAAGGTAAGTCCGACCGCGAAAGAGTCGTGAGCACCTGTCACTGGGAGGAAACTCAATCCCGTGCGAGGCGACCATCTGAACGCACGCAGCGTATAGCCTTCGCCCGCGTAAAGATCGCCGGCCACTTCACCCGCGTCGTTGATCGCCTTTGCCATTGCCGAATAAGATCCCGCTCTCGGAAGCAGCGACATCCCTTCACTCTCGCTCCAGACAAAGGCGTTACTTCCGGCCCACCCGGCAACCACATCGAGCCCGTTGACTGATGTCGCTGCCGACGCTGCACCAGCGTTTCCGCCCGCAGGAAAGATGAATTTCCCATCCTTGCGGATGAATGCGCGCCGGCCCAATCCACCTTTGCCCGTATCCATGTACCCGACGACGGTTCCGCGATCATTGAGGGCGAGCGGAACGACGTTGACGAATCCTGGCGGCGTGACAATCGGATACAAGTCATGCCCATCCGACCAGAAGGCAACGCTCTCGCGCAACACTGGCTTGATCGTCAGGATCGTTCTGGCAAGCGGATTTGTTCCGGCGATTGTGGCGCTGATGGTCATCTCCGACCGGCCGAGCTCGATATGAACGCGGCCCTCTGATAATCTGAACGACGTCCACACATCGCCGCCGCTTTCCCATCGCCACTGGACATCGGCGCCAGGCACCTCGCGCCCTCGCTGGTCGAGAGCGAGCGCACGCACTGTCACCGTATCGAACTCGCCAAGCGGAGCCGCGAGGGGCCGAGCGTAGACAATGGAAAGACTTGTAATTGTCGACGAATCATCCGTGATGTCACCGGAAGTTGTGTCAGAAGCATTGCATCCTGACAGCAGCAAGAGAGACAGCGTGGCAGCTATCGACACGCGCGGCGGCAGCGGAGCCGCAAATCGGTTGAAGGATGTCATACGAGCCATTACACGCATTCCGCCGATACTGGCTCATCAGCCTTTCGATGGCATGTGCTCGCACGCATGCTCGAAGGGCGCCGCCCGTTCGCACTCAACAGGAGCTCGATCTCAGCAGGAGAGGTCGATCGATCAAAAAAAGAAGCCCGCCGAAAACCGGCGAGCTTCTTCTCGAATCCGTAAGAGTGTTGATCCTACTCTTCTATTGCGTCGTACGAGACGGGTACCTGAATCGGATCCGACATGTTGTAATCGTCGGACTCCATCGGGATGACCTTGCTGGGCTCGGCCGGCTTCTCCTGACCCTCAGGAACATTGGTCACTGCGAGAACGATGCGGCGCTGAATCGGATCGACTTCGAGCACGCGCACGCCAACACGCTGTCCTTCCCACGAAATGTCAGCAACATTGTCGACAGGATTGCCAAAGTTGAGCTGGCTGATGGGAACGAATCCTTCGATGTCGTTTCCGATATCGACCACAACACCCTTGTCCATCAGGCGAACCACACGGCCCTCGAGCTCCGTTCCAACCGGATAGCTCTCACCAATCTTGAGCCAGGGATCGTCCTGCGCCTGCTTGAGTCCGAGCGAGATGCGCTTGTTGTCTGCGTCGATGTTGAGAATCACGACGTCGACCGCATCGCCCTTCTTCACGACTTCAGAAGGATGCTGCACGCGCTTGGTCCACGACATGTCTGAGATGTGAATCAGTCCGTCGATGCCCGGCTCGATCTCTACAAATGCGCCGAAGCTCGTCAGGTTGCGAACCTTTCCGTTGAGACGGGTGCCGACAGGATACTTCTGCGGCAGGATCATCCACGGATCCTGCTCCGTCTGCTTCATGCCGAGCGAGATCTTCTCCTCGTTCGGATCGACCTTGAGCACGACTGCTTCGATCGTCTCGCCAATGCTCACGAGCTTTGACGGGTGACGAACGTTGCGCGTCCAGCTCATCTCGCTGATGTGCACCAGTCCTTCGATGCCCGGCTCGAGCTCGATGAATGCGCCGTAGTTCGTTATTGAAACCACCTTGCCCGACACACGTGTGCCAACCGGATACTTCTCCGCGACATCCTTCCACGGATAGCTCTGGAGCTGCTTGAGTCCAAGCGAGATACGCTCTCTCTCCCAGTCGATATCGAGAACCTTGACCTCTAGCTCCTGGCCGATCTGAACCATCTCCGACGGATGCTGGATGCGGCCGTACGACATGTCGGTGATGTGGAGGAGTCCATCCACACCGCCAAGGTCGATGAACGCACCGAAGTCGGTGATGTTCTTCACGATGCCCTTGCGAACCTGATCCTTCTGGAGGTCCTTCATGAGCTTGTCGCGCTTGCCCGCCCTCTCCTGCTCGAGGATCACCCGGCGTGAGACGACGATGTTGCGGCGGCGCTTGTTGAGCTTGATGATCTTGAACTCGAACGTCTGGCCGAGAAGCTCGTCGACGTTTGGAACGCGACGGAGCGCGATCTGCGATCCGGGGAGGAATGCATCGACCCCCATGAGGTCGACGACCACACCGCCCTTGATCTTCTTGACGAGCGTTCCGTTCACGGGCTCATCGTTTTCATAGGCGATGCGGATGCGCTCCCACACGCGCATGAAGTCCGCTTTCTTCTTGGAAAGGACAACTGATCCTTCGACGTCCTCGAGGTGCTCGAGAAGAACCTCGACCTCATCACCTGCCTTGAGGTCGGGCATGTCCTTGAATTCTTCGAGGGGAATCGTCCCTTCGGATTTGAATCCGATGTCGAGGACGACCATGTTATCGCGGATGTCGAGGACGCGTGACTTGACGATCTCGCCTTCCTCGATGGACGCCATGGTGCCGTTGTACATCTCCATCATGGCGTTCAGCTCGTCTGCCGAGTAGTCGTCTTCGTCGTACAGCTCGGGTCGGAGGTTGGCAAGCGGCCTGAGCTGCGCCTTCTGGAGATCTCTTTTTTCGCGCGCAGTCAAAGTCGTGCCGGTTTGGGTGGTTTCGAAATCGGGCATGCTGCTGGGTTAAAGGGTTATGGTTTGGCTGCCTTTGGAGGGCAGCCTGTAAGCTTAACGGGTTTGTGACGTAAACTCAATTCCTGCAGGCGTTTACTTCTGTAGCATTGAAATAGAAATGTCCGCCCTGGTGAAAATAGAAATGTCCTCTTTCGGGTTACCTTCGAGGCGGAATCTTCGGCCCGGGGGAGGAGATGCTGAAATTGAGTCTTCGCGACAGAGACAAGGTGGCCGTATTGCG
>DASUXX010000029.1:0-3955 GCA_036377755.1 Gemmatimonadaceae bacterium | reverse complement strand
CATTGAGCGCTTTAATTTCCCCGCCGACGTCCCACTTGATCACTTTCGCTGCACCGTTGGGCCCGAAGACGCTGTCGATGGGAAGGCTGCCCGGCATACTGGATCCGGTGAATCCTACATATGGAAATACCGTGTTCCAGTGGTCAAGCAGCTGAGCATTCGTCACAGTCGATTTATCTACACTGCGATGATCGATGGTGAACTGAATGTAGGCCAGCATGAGATTTTCACCGGTCTGCGTGCTGCATTGACTGGTGACTGATTCCATCATCGCCTTCGCAGAATCGAGCTGCGGTTTGTTATAGATATCGCCTTGCTGCGTCGTTATAAGACGGAGGCGTGCCGCATCGCATTCGCCGCCGAGCTGTTTACCAAACGAAACCGCGTCTGGCGCAGTGAGTCCGCGCTCAGGTGCCTGCTCTTCACATGCAACGATTGCGACTGCGGCAGTAGCAATTGCCAAAGTCGTCAGTGTGACGTGACGCATAGGAAGTCCCGGTAAATTGTTTTTCTGGCGGACCCACTCCCTCTGAAAATGGGGGCCGGGCAGAACAATGCAATTTACTAAATGGCCGTTAGGATGAAAGGCCCCCAGCTCAATTGGCGATCAGCGATTGGAAACGCTTGTCCTCTCGCAGTCCGCGCCACCACCACAATTGACTCTCCCTCAACCCCGCCCTGTGCTGCGGGCTGGCCGACACGTACCGACTGAGGATGTTGATCGCCTCTGTCGTATCTCTGCTGGTGCCAATCAACGTCCATATGAACGCCTCCACCCCGGCCAGCTCGCCTTCCTTATCGTCTGCCGGGTTCGGCCGGGCTCCCACGAGAACTTTGCGCGCACTGTCCTGCATCCCTGCGCGGCCTAGCGCAGCGGCCACCAGCATTCGTGCTTCGAACTGCCTCAGTTTCCAGATTTGCGGAGGCGTGAGCTTCTCGAGAGCTGCGTAATCAGCCCACGCCTTGGTAGGATCCGCGGTGACCGCCTTGGAGGTCATGAGCCACAGCCGGCACCTGACAAACCGGGGATTGTCTGGAAATCTCTGCCCACCGTCAGAACAGTACTTCTGCGCGTCGCGCCACGACTCCATGTCATACGATGTCGCATAAAGCTTCCATAACACTTCGTCTGTGTTGCTCAGGTACGCGTCAGCTTCATATGCTCGTTGTGCAGCAATCTTTGCTTTCGGAGTATCGTCTTCCTGGGAGTAAACCGTGCTGAGTGAAGCCCACGCGCTAGCGCGTGTGGGCTCGACCTCGACAGCCTTTTCCAGATCCTGTTGAGCGCCGGTCAAAAGCGCGTTTCGCTCGGCATCGTTGTCCGCGAGTGAGTACGACCATTTCAAAAGCCGCAGCGTACCACGCATCTCGAGAGCGCCCGCATCGCGCGCATTTTTGCCAAGCGCCTGCTGTGCCTGCGCAATGCCCTGATCGATGAACGGCTTTGCATCCAGCGGGTTTTCCGTAGCCCGTGCTCGCGCAAGTGAGACTGTGCTCATTCCCACGAGCGGCTCGGCCCACGAACCATCAGTCGAGGCCGCCTGTTTGAGAAGCGAGTCAGCGGCGATGTAGGCCTTGCTCGCACCCGCAGCGTCGGACTTGGCGATCAGAGCGTCACCGTCCTTCTTCGATCGCATCGCGCGCTGGTAAAGCGTCCATGCCACGGCGTTCGAAGTTCCTGCCCTCGCACTCCGGAGCTGTACGGCAGTTCCGACAACCTTCTGGAGGAGCTCCGCAACTTTTGCCGCAATGTTTTCCTCGGCGCCAACAATCGCTGATTTCGGCTGATCAAAACTCGCTTTGTCGATCTCGTCGCCGCTGTTGCCGTTGACGAGCCGAACGCGGATTCGGACGTTCTCCCCTTCGGTAGAAATATTTCCGGTGACGACAGTTCCAGCCGAGAAGACCTGGGCGATGCTGTCCGGCGAAATCGTCTTGTCCCTGTACGGCTGCATACCGCTCTGCGATACGACCTTGAGAGCGTTCACCTCATTGAGCCGCGATATCAGGTTTTCTGTTAGACCATCTGCGATATAGCTGAGCTCATCGTTGCCGCCGTCCTGGAAATACATCACGGCAACCTTATTAGGCGGATAACCTCCCGAATCTGCCGCAGATGCACTGCCGACCTTGCCTTTCAGCAGGAATCCTGCAACGCCAAGTACAACTACGGCTGCGACAATTCCACCGATCACTGCAGGCTTCTTATACCACGGCACAGGCGGCGGAAGCGCAGCGGTGCGCCTCGTCGTCGTGGTGCGCATCGCTCGCGTGGTCGACATCGTACGACGCGTTGTCGTGTGATAATCGATCACACACTCCTGCAGCTCCTGCGCGAACTCGTCGATCGTCGGGTATCGGTCGGCCGCTGATTTTGCGAGCGCCTTCATCACGACATCTTCGACTTCATCGGGAATCGTATTGCGCACGATCTGCATCGACGGCACTTCCGACATCGAGTGCCTCGCCATGATCGCCTGCGCATTCGGACCCGAAAATGGCGGCTCACCCGTCAGCATTTCGTACAGCACGCACGCAAGGCTGTACATGTCGCTGCGGCCGTCAATGTCCTTCTCCGCAAATGCCTGCTCCGGACTCATATACGTCGGAGTACCGAGCGACATTCCGGTCTTGGTCAATGCCCCGCCACCATCGGCCTGCACTGCCCGCGCAATTCCAAAGTCAGCAACGATCGCGTGGCCGGACTCGAGCAGAATGTTCTCCGGCTTGATGTCGCGGTGAACGATTCCCTTCTTGTGCGCATAACCCAGCGCGCTGGCTACTTCACCCGTGATCTTGAGTGCTTCATCGATCGGCAGCTGCTTCTCACGATCCATCCGGTGACGCAGCGACTCGCCCTCGATGAAGGGCATGACGTAGAACAGCGAGCCTGCCGCCTCGCCTGAGTCGTAAAGCGTCAGGATGTGCGGATGAGTGAGACTCGTTGCAATCGAAATCTCACGGCGAAACCTTTCGGCGCCAACGGCCGCACCAAGGTCTTCGTGAAGAACCTTGATAGCGACCTTGCGTTCGTGACGGACATCGCGAGCGAGGAATACCGTAGCCATTCCACCCTCGCCAATCTCCCTCTCGACGTCGTAACGATCGTTTAGAGCAGCCTTCAGCTTTTCGAGCAGCTCGTTCAAATCAGGTATCCGTTTGGCGGCCGGTGCCAAAGGATACAATAGAGCACGAATGGCCGCCAGCACTTGCGGACGGCCATGATGAACGTCCTAACTCGTTGCGCCCCTTACGCTACCATCCCGGCGCAAGCTGCCATCCGAGCACCCATCCCTTGTCCGGTCTCTGGAAAGGCTTTGCGTAGAAAAATTCGAGAACCGCATAACCGAAGAGATTCGCGCGTGCGGAGATTCCAGCACTCACCACAGGCGTGCGCTCAGTGGAACGGGTCGCCAGGTCAAACGTCGGAGAATTGTCTCTCGTCCATGCTACACCGGCGTCGATGAACGGCGCGATGTCGAGCGGGAACAGCGGCGTGCGCACCAGCCCGTACTGATCGACACCAAGCAAGGGAATTCGCAGCTCCGCACTGACGGCGGCGATTCGGCTTCCGATCAACCTCTCGAATTCAGGACATCTGCTCGTCGACGTTACACTGCACTCGCCAGGATCGAACGTCTCTGCCTGATATCCCCGCACGATCGTCGGATCACCAAGAAAGAGCGGAGTGAGATTGTTGCTTTCCGCATCCTTTCCGTAACGTCCGAAGTGAATGCCGCGCACCGCGAACGTCACCGGCTTCGCAAAGAAATATTTCCGCGCGTCCGCGAGTGCAGTCTCGAATTGAAGTCCTCCAAATACCGGAGCGACTTCGAATCGATACCGCCATCCATTGATCGGCGCAGTGAAACCGAAGAATGAATTGTCGCCAACGAGAGCTGCAGCGACCTGTCCATAGTTGATGGGATCAGCGGCGGTGGTATCGAACGTCGCA
>DASUXX010000028.1:0-32277 GCA_036377755.1 Gemmatimonadaceae bacterium | reverse complement strand
CTTCGGATCGACGTCGATCACGACGATCATGTTCTTGCCGCGCTCGTGGTGAGTGCCCGTGCCGGCCCACACGTAGAGATATCTGGCAGGTTTTGCGTTCTGACGCGCGGCCGTGAGGCCGACGATTGATGCAACTGCAGCCAGGGCGAACAGGGTGCGCTTCATCATGATTGTGGGGGCTCGAGGTGGGAATATTCTAACCTGCGTTCAGGCGTCTCGATATGCCTGGAGCGCCAGACCGCGCTACTTCACGACGCGCGTGAGCCATACATCACGCCGGTCGTCGAACGTCACGACAAACACCTTGCTCATGTCACCGGACAGAGTAGCCGTAGTGTTGGTGGATATGAGGCGTTGAGTGCTGGCAAGCCTGCGAAGAGGATGACCTTTTTTCCAGTGCCAGAGTGTTTCCGACTCCGGAGTATCGTTGATGGCCACAACCAGCGAGCCGTCATTCATCCACGACGTTCCACCACCTTCGCCGAGTGATTTTGCAATTTCCGTATAGCTGCCGTCACGTGCGATGATTCCGGCACCGAGGGAATCTCCGCTCTCTGCAAATCCGAGAAAGGCGATGTCACCATTTGGCGCGCCGGAGATCCAGAACACATTGCCGTACCACTTGGGGAGATTGATGCGACGCGCCCGTGAATCGTTGTCACCCTGAATCATGATGTAAGCGCCGCTCGATGGGATCCAGGCCCACGCATTACCGACTCGAGTCAGGTCCGGCAGCCCCACCTCGTTGATTTTTCTTTCCGCGAATTTGCGGCGAGTTACAACATCGTACAGGTACATCGTTGTGGCCGTATCCGTTCGATCCGAGATCTTGATCGTATTGGAATCGAGCGGCGCTCCGGTTCCATGAGATCCCGGCACCTCTATTGGCGTCGAGCTTTCCGGGCGGTAGACGACTAGTTTCCTGCCACCTTCGCCATCCTGCCGACCGACGAGAATCATTTTGCCATCGGGCGAGACCGCACCACGCAGCTCGCCGGTTGCACGCTCGAGCCGATTGTTTTCAGAAAACCGGTTGGCTGCGAGATCAGAAATCGGAACCAGCCACGCCGAATAGTCGGTCGAGCCTTCGTCGTACATGAGCAACGAGCCATCTCCATTCACACTCATCGACGTGGATGTGCCAGTGAACACCGTGTCTCTCGTCGACGAGAGTTTGATAGACCCTGGCATGAATGGCACCCGGACCATGATGCTTCTGTCAGCGCCTTGAGGATTTATGTAGAACCACACTGCGTCTGAGCTTGCGGAAGTTCCTCCTGTGTCACCTGGAGCGAGTGCGAGCTCGGAGATCACGGCACCTGACCGGTCCACAACTGTCGTCTTGACTGTGCCTCTATCGCCGTGACTAACGACAATCCCCGTCGAGCCCGGAATTGCCGCGGCCATCGGTGGACGGTCAGACTGATTTCTTATTTCTATGCTGTCGCCTGGTACGCCGTCGAGCGCAGCAATAACGATCCAGAAACTCTTGTCATCGGGTTTTGGAATCCGCGCGATGAGAAGCGAGTCTCCCCCGGCATAAAATGAGACAATTGCCGGCGAGATATAGCGCGGCGCTCCCCCTACGAGCGAAACAATCCACGATCCGTACTGCCCTTCAATAGATCCGAGCATTAGAAGATTGCGACGGTCGGGGCTTATCTCCGTGCGATACACTGCTGTCGCATTTTCAAGAACTCGTCGCTTGCCCGAACCATCGATGTCGCTCAGCTCGATTGCATAACGGCAACCAGCGTCAGTACAGACCGTGGTTGTATACGCAAATGCCTTTCCGTCATCGGACATCGTTGCAACGAATGCATTGCCCGTGCGCGTGAGCGGTTTTTTGTCGCGCAGCGATACTGAAGTCGATGCTGTGTCCTCGTGTCTTGTGAAATGAGCGATCAGAGCGCCGGCAACCAGAACAAAGACTGCTGCAATGCCGAGCAGCACTTTGCGATTCGATCGCGAGCGAGTTGTGTGAGATGCAGGAGCCTGTGACAGCGCGCGGGCGAAATCTCCCGCTGATGAATACCGGTCGGCAGGTACTTTCGAGAGCGCCTTCTCAGTTGCGTATTCGATTTCAACCGGGACCGTATCTCTCAGTACTTTCAGCTTCACCGGCTTTTCCGTGAGAAGCTTCGCGATCATTGCCTGCGCAGTTCCACCGGTTACGGGTGGCTCACCTCCGATCATTTCGTAGAACACCGCTGCGAGGGAGTAGATATCGCTCCGCTTGTCGAGGGCGCGGTCACCGGTTGCCTGCTCCGGACTCATGTATTGCGGAGTTCCGAGCGATAACCCCGTTTCGGTAAGCCGGTTTCCGCCGGCTTCTTTTACAGCCAGTGCAATTCCGAAATCAGCAAGAACTGCTTCGCCCTCATGAAGCAGGACGTTCTCCGGCTTGATATCGCGATGAACGACACCATGGGAATGCGCGTAGTCCAGTGCGCTCGCGACCTGTCGAGTAATGGATACGGCTTCATCGATGCCCAGCTGTTTTTCGCGATCGAGCCTGGCGCGCAGCGATTCGCCGCGCACATATGGAAGGACGTAATAGAGAATCCCGGCAGCTTCGCCCGAATCGATGAGCGTGAGGATATGCGGGTGGTCGAGCCGCGCTGTGATGCGGACTTCAGCAAGAAATCTTTCAGTCCCGATGACCGCACTGAGGTCGGACCGCAGCACCTTTACAGCGACGTCGCGGTCGTGCTTGAGATCACGCGCGAGATAGACCGTAGCCATCCCGCCCGACCCCAGCTCCCGCTCGATTCTGTAACGGTCAGCTAATGCTGACTGGAGTTGATCCGTGACGGGCATGAGGCGACTAAAATGCGCCTGAGCTCAGCCTCCTACAACAGTCAGGTTGATATACTCGACCCACAGGGGCACGATCTTGCCCAGCCTGTCCCGCACGAGCTGCGCACTCGCGGGATCGAGTGCCTCGTATGGATCGCTTGCGAGTCTCGCTCGCATCTCAGGGCCGGCAAGTGATGTATCGACGGACTGCGGGCCGTCTATCCTGCCCTGAAAATCGAGCGTCGTGAGCAGCCTCGACAGCGTTTGCCGTACGAGCCTGTAGCGATCGACAGTCAGGCCGGATGCCTCAACCGCTCCAGAGATTGTATTCTCCTCGAACGTAGACTGAATTGCATTGCCGCGCTCCACCGGAGTCTGCGCACGGCGCGCTCTCTCCTGCCCTTCCTTGACGAGATAAATCTCCCTTGCAATCCCCTTCTCGAATCCATCCAGATCCGCTGCAGTGAGCGAAACAGCCTGCGGTGGAGCAGGAATCGAAGTATCAGCGCTCGTAGAATCGGCGACCTTTTTCGACTCGCCGGATGAGCAGGCCGCAAGAACCAATGCCAGAGCTATTCGTTTGCGCATCGTTATCTCCTAGCGAAGAAATCGCGACAATCTGAATGGCGACAAATCAAACGCTGATCGACCACTGACCACCATATCCGCCTGAATCTCTCCGACCACGGACGCGAACTTGAACCCATGACCGGAGCATGCGCTCGATATCAGCACTCTCGGATAATCAGCATGAAAGTCGATAATAAAATCGTGGTCCGGCGTGTTTGTGAAAAGACATGTAGTGCTGTCACGGACAGGTGATTCCGCGAGTGACGGCAGCACCGGCTTGATGGCCTCTTTCAACGCCGCTTCTTCATCGTCGCGAATCACACGATTTACCTCGTCCGCATAATCGTAGATCTCGCCACCATGCATAACGCTGGCTTTCACGCCAAATGGCAGCTGAGGAAAGCCGTAACAGATATGGCCAGGCTTGTACTCGTAGGCCCAGATCGGGAATTGAGACCTGTCATAACGACTTCCATCGGGCGGCGTCATCCAGAACACAACCTGCCTTTCAATCTCCAGGGGAATCTTCAAGTCCTCGAGAAGCACCCGGGTGCGTGCACCGACCGCAAGGACGAGATGCTCCGCCGCATACGATGCGTGTGAGGTCGTGACACTCACACCAGACTCGTCGGCTGTCCAGGCAATGACAGGCTCTTCGAAGCGCAGATCGGCGCCATGATGTGCCGCAACGTTGAGATGCGCGGCGTTGCACTGTTCCGGATCGAGCCACCCTGCGCGCGGATCGACTACTGCTACAAGATCCGGATCCAGATCAAAAGCTGGATACCTCTTCTTCACCTCTGCGGGACTCAGAACTTCGTGATCCAGATGGTGCTCTTTCGCACTCCGCAGCGTTCCCGCGACGAGCATTCCATCTTGCCGGCCGATCATCAATCCACCGTAAATATTCAGCAGCTTCTGATCGACACGCTTTTCCAGGTCAGCCCACAATTCATAAGCACGCTTCAACAGCGGGACGTACATCGGATGCTCGAAATACATCTCGCGTATTATGCGGCTGTCGCCGTGCGAGGATCCGAACGTGTGCCCCGGTATCCACCGATCCAGGCCGAGCACCTTCTTGCCGCGCAAGGCGAGCTGCGCTGCAGTCGCACTTCCCATCGCTCCAAGACCGGCGACGATGACGTCGTACGTCTTGTGACTCAGCATGTGCTGCTTAGGCCGGTGGTGTTACGAAGAAGAACGCGAGTCCGAGCAGTACGTAGATGGCAAGCAGCAGCACGCCTTCGAACCATGTGGTCTCGCCATCATGCGCAATTGTATTCACAGCGAATGCCACTCCGGCAATTGCGATGAGCTCCAGTGGATTCTCGAATACAAGGTTCATGGGGTGCCCCATGAAGTAGGAAACAATCACGAGAACCGGCGCAACCAGCAGTGCAATCTGAATCGTCGACCCAACCGTGATATTGAGTGCGAGATCCATTCTGTTCTTTCGCGCGAAATACACCGCCGATACATACTCAGCCGCATTTCCTACCACTGCGAGAACAGTCACGCCAAGAAAGAATGTACTGACACCGATTCGCTCCGACGTCGCCTCGAGCGCGCCTGACACGAGCTCTGCTTCGATTGCAGTGATGATCGTCGCGCCAACAAGAATTCCGAGCGTCTTTCCAAGCGGCCAGACATCGTGTGTCTTTTCAGGAACGTGAGACTCATCGCAGTCACTGAACACGTCGCGATGGGTCACGAGTGAATAGACGAGATTCGCGATGTAGACAATGATCAGGACAACTGCGACACCGAGACTGAGTCTTTCGTCGAGCATGGACGCCTGTGTCGCTCCGGACATCCCGCGCTCGGTGTAGTCGAACAAAGCTGGTGTCAGCAGCGCGATTACTGCAAGAATGAGCAGGCTCGACAGCCGCCCTGCACCCGCCTGATTGAACTTCTGGTTTGGTCTTCCGAATGTGCCTACAACGATTGCTGCGCCCAATCCAAGCAGACTGTTGCCGATTATTGCTCCGGTGATCTGGCCTTTGACAACGCTCGCGTGTCCTTCGTACAGAACGAACAACGCGAGAATCAGCTCGGCCATGTTGCCGAACGTCACATTCAACAACCCGCCGATAGCGCTGCCGAGCCGCTCGGCGAGATGTTCAGTGCTTTTGCGAATCCACTCAGCGAGCGGGACAATGGCAAGGACCGATGTGAGAAATATCCACATCGGTCCCGCGTGAACTACGTATTCCAGTATCAGCGATACCGGAACCAGCAGAAGCATGATTTTGAAAATCATTCAGTGTCGTCTTTCTTTCCTGCAGACTCTTCGCGCGCTTCGGCTAAAGTCTTATCGAATACCAGGCGCATTTCCGGATCGACGGATCCCATTGCGTTAACGACACGCTCCGACCAGTCGAAATATTTCCGTCGACGCGCGGGTTTCCATTTTTTTGGTGGATCCGCCCCGATCTCCCGAACGTTGCTGATCTTATCGGCGATCTTGATGAGCTTTGCGCCGGGAGAAAGCGTCGCTGCGTGCTCTACCTGAAGCTCCTTGCGCTCTTTCTTCTTGAGGTCTTTGTCATCCGTCACTTCAGCAACCAGCCCGGCGACTGTCTCGCCGAACCTGTCGCTGATCTGTTCGATAGTCGTATCGGTGTCTTCGACAACGTCGTGCAGCAATGCAGCCACTATGACGTTGACGTCGTCGACCTTGCCCACGCTTACAAGCATCGATGCAACCTCGATGCAGTGACCTATATAGGGTCTCTTCGAACGACCCTTTCGCCGTTGATCCTGATGCTTCTTCGCCGCGAACTCGGCAGCATCGAGAATCGTGACTGTATCAGAAATCTTGCGCCTCCTTTGTCATCTCACTGTGAATTGCCCGCTCGCGGCATCATCGCCCGCGAGGCTTTTTCCATCCTTGCCGAGAAGCCCGGTGAATACCACGCGGTACGTTCCAATTGGAATGCCTGCAGGAATGTCGAACAGGGCGCTGACCTCGTCGCCTTTGGGTAACCGCCGGAGCTCGGTGGTGCACGCCCCGCCGGCAGTCGGCCACTCGAATGCGACTACCCAGTACCGATTGCCTTTTCGCTCGAGCCGGCGAGGACAGAGATTGTACTCGAGCTGTCGCGACGAAACGTTGCGAATGGTGGCTTCACCAGTGTTCCCGCGACTGTATATGTCACGATTGGTGGTGATGCTGTACATCGGTGTAGACCGGCTGCTGTGCCGACCGAATAGACTGCACGCTGACGTCGAGCTGATCAGCACAATTCCGAGTACCAGCATGCGGGCCTTTGGGGCGTTCATCGATCCTCCACTACTATAGATATGCGGCAGGCCCCATTACCGGGGCAATACCGAGGCCAGTCAACTGCAGCGGCTGGCTGCTGTTACTGGCGAAGCCGAAGCACGTCGTGGGTTATGGGTTTTTAAGGTCGTGAGGTCGCGGGTTGTGATGTCATGGGTCGTGGGTTACCTGCGACCAGCCGACACCATGACCCGCGACCTCATGACCATTGAAAACCCACAACCTGTAACCTTGCCTGATAATAGGATCTCTGTTCCGCGAAGGAACGAGCCCATGTCGCTCTGTACACCCGCGTCTTTGAAAGGCGACTCTAACCGCTTTTATCTGCTTACGGGAATATTCCTCTTTGTGTGTAGGAAGTAGCGACTTTGCTGATTGCCGAGATGAACGCAGCAGTGCGAAGATCGACTTTGCGCTCCCTTTGAATCGCGCGCAGCTCAGCGTACGCAGCGATCATTGTTTCTTCGAGCCCTGAGTTCACGAGCTCTTCTTCGCCTGCAGCTTCAACTGCGCGCTGACGCAGGTCGCCACTCAGCTTCTTCCCCGTGAGCTCTTCGACTGCGCCGATAATCTGCTCGTTGGTGCGCTCCTGGAATCTTTTCTCCATTCTGCCGAACCGCATGTGAGAAAGATTCTTTACCCATTCGAAGTAGGAGACCGTCACGCCGCCCGCATTCGTATACAGATCGGGAATTATCAGCACACCGCGCGAAAGAAGCTTCTCACTCGCATCTGCGGTGACAGGTCCGTTTGCACCTTCGACGACAATTTTCGCTCTGATACGATCGACGTTATCACCGGTGATAACGTTTTCAAGCGCAGCAGGAACAAGCACATCGCACTCGCGCTCCAATGCCTCGGCGCTGTTTGCGATGTCAGTTGCGCCAGGAAATTTCAGAATCGATCCGGTCCTTGTGCGATGCTCGAGAACTTTTTCTGCATCGAGTCCCGAGTCTGAGTAGATGGCGCCTTCACGCTCTGCAAGTCCGATGAGAATTCCGCCGCCTTCCTGAATGAACTTCGCCGTCCAGTATCCGACGTTCCCGAGTCCCTGAACTATTACGCGTTTTCCCTTAAGTCCCGTCTTGAATCCAAGCGGCTTCATTTCTTCTTCGTCATTCACTGCCTCGCGAAGAGCGAAGAAAACACCGCGTCCGGTCGCCTGAGTTCGGCCGCGTACTCCGCCTTGCGTTACAGGCTTGCCGGTAACGCATCCAAGCGCATCGATGGAACCCGGTGCCAGCATGGCGTACGTATCGACAATCCACGCCATTTCCTGCGGACCCGTACCATAGTCCGGAGCAGGAACGTCGAGCCCCGGACCGATGAGGTTCTTTGCGTAAAGCTCGTAAGTGAAACGCCGAGTGATGCGCTCGAGCTCACCAATGGAATATTTCGAGCGATCGATTCGCACGGCGCCTTTCGCACCGCCGAATGGGACGTCGACGAGTGCGCACTTGTAAGTCATCAGAGCTGCAAGCGCGGACACTTCGTCTTCGTCGACATTCGGCGCGTATCGTATGCCGCCTTTTGACGGAAGCCGATGCACGCTGTGCTGCGCGCGCCAGCCGTTGATCACTTCGATCGACCCGTCATCCCGCTTGAGCGGGAACTGCATCCGGTAGACGGAATTGCATGCCTTGATCTGGGCCAGGATGCCGACCGGCAGATCGAGATATGCGGCGGCTTTGTCGAAGTACTTGTTTACCTGAGCGAAAAACGGGATGTGTTGTGTCAAGCTGTGGCTGTAGTTGAGTCTTCAGAATAAAGTGCGCCTGCGATGAGTGATGCAATTATCAGGCAGATGAGGTAGGCAACGCCGAAGCTCCACCACAGGCCCGTTGACATCATCCCCATTACGAGGAAGCTTGCCGTCAGGATTGAGCCGAAAATCCAGAAGACCATCGCAGTGATGATCGCTGTTTTCGCACCCGCACCGAAGCGGGGCCGCATTGCCGCGTACGTATAGGCGAGCAGCATCCCTATGCCGAGATCCATGATGATGTAGCCCACAATCGTCTTGGTATCCATCATCCCCATTGCGTCGCCCATGCCGGGCTTGAACGCATTCATCTCCGCCGTCATCCGCTCGCCGAAGATCATTCCGTTCAGGACGTAGTCGAAGATGTTCATCGCGACGCCTGCTGCCAGCCCGCCTACCAGGACTTTGCTCGTGTTGATCGCCATGCCTTTGCTCCAGTTTGAGAGGGTGAAACCGAGAGCTTCCAGGACATCGACTGCGGCACAATACTAGGGCTTCGGGCCCAGGTGGAACAGCCTGAACCCGCGCTGTAGCCCGATGTTTACAGGACCGTATCGGGCTTCAGAGAAAGTCTTGCCAAATTGGCCTCGCAGCTTCATGCTAGCGGCATGGGAGCGAACCCCACCTTCGTACGGCCGGCTGACGACGAGCTCGATCTCTTCGGATTGACTCATCGGGGAAAAGTGCGAACCGAGAATCAGGATCACTTTCTCGTGTCGACCGTTCATCCGCAGGTGGTCATTCATGGGACGAGTCTACCGAGTCCGGAAAAGCTGCCGTTGCGGGGCACCCGGTTCGCCACTGTTCTTGTCGTTGCCGACGGTGTTGGAGGTGCATCGGCCGGAAGTGAAGCTGCGCGAGTCGCGACTGAAGCAGTGACGCGATATGTGTCGTCTACAATGCGCGCCTATCACACTGCCGGCCAGGCGACTGAAGAAGAGCTGCTGCAATCATTGAAGGACACAGCACTCGAGGCGCACAAGTCAGTAAAGGCAGATGCAGACAATCATCCTGATCACAAGGGCATGGCAACGACGCTCACAGTATGCGTCGTAGTCTATCCATGGGCGTATGTGGTTCAGGTCGGTGACAGTCGGTGCTATTTCTACGGCGGTGGGAAGCTTTCACTTCTCACACGCGATCAGACCATCGCTCAATCGTTGATCGATCAGGGACTGATGCCGGCCGAGCGTCTGGAGGCATCACCGTTCAAGCATGTGCTGTCGAGCGCGATCGGATCGGATGAAGCGCTGCCGGTGGTGACACCATTCGACATCAGCGAGCGCGGGGCATTGATACTGATGTGCAGTGACGGCCTCACCAAGCATGTCACTGATGCGGAGATTGAAGACTACTGCCGCAACATGAAATCGTCGGAGCAGGTTGCGAGGGACCTGATGGATCTCGCGCTGGATCGCGGCGGACGCGACAACATCACTATAATCGCCGCGCGCGCGCCGCTTAAACGACCCGAATAAACATTCCTACTCGATTACTTCGGCAGAATATGTAACCGGTTCCTGCCGGAAAAAATTACTCAACACAGTGTAGAGCTCAGGGTGTTTCTGCTTGAGCGCCCGCGGTCTCTCGAAAAATGTCTCGGTAGCTACTGCGAAGAATTCCGTCGGGTTCTGTGCTCCGTAAATGTCGATCAGTCCATCGTACTGATATGGTATGCTTTCGCGAAGGCGCGCGAATTCCTGCGACATGATCGTCGACCATGAGTGGTAATCTGCGCGCGTGTTGAGATCCGGTATTCCATCGGCGCTGCGGTTCTCGAAGTCGAGCTGGTGCGCAAATTCATGGAACACGACGTTGTGGCCGTCGGCTGGATCTCTCGCTCCGTACAGCACTGCATCCCACGCAATCACGAGCGCGCGAAGATTGTGCGCTGTGTGGCCTATGCGATCCTCCGGCCCTTCCTCCCATAATCCCGCGCCGAGATAGCGTGTTTCCTGCGCGGTGTATCCGGTTGGATAGACAATGACTGTCGTGAGATTGGGATAGTAGTCCGTCTCGCGATGCATAAGCAGCAGACAGGCTTGCGCAGCGATAGTGACGCGGATCTCATCGTTCATGTCGAGCCCGCCCGCGCCCTCGAAGTATTTTTCGTCGAGAAAGACGCTCACATGCCCGAGAAGCTCGCGCTTGTCTTCCGCGGACATCCTGTTGAACAGCGGAAAGTTGCGCTGGAGAATCGCGACCCACACGTCCGGGGCGGCTTCATTGCGGAGCTTTTCGCGGCGGCGACTTGTGAAGAGACCAAGGACCATGGTGTATGAAATCTATCGGGCGGATCCGGTCAAAATCCTGGCGAAATGAATGGACCTGACGTTTTTACTTCGGATCTGGCGGATTTAAGCGGATCCGGCGGATCGGTCCTCGATTCTCGGTAGAGCCTCTCGGTGGGAACTGTTTTTTTGTAAAAAACCAGAAACCAGAACTGCGGGAGAACCAAAACAAAAAAATCATTGTTCTCGCTACGGCGTCTGTCTGCCTACGAAGACCTATCCGCCGGATCCGCTTAATCCGCCTGATGGGACGTCCAAATATCAGGTCCATTCATTTCGCCAAGATTTTGAGTGATAGTTTTCAGGTACAATGAGTCCAGAACTTGGAATAATCGAAGGTTTCTACGGAAAGCCATGGAGCTGGGAAGCGAGGCATGAGACCGTCACTGCGCTCGCCCCGTTCGGATACCGGTTTTATCTCTACGCTCCAAAGTTCGATACATACCTGAGAAGGAAATGGCAGGAGCCTCACCCCGACAATATCTCGGACAGGCTCAAGGCACTCTCGGCACACTGCAAAGAAACTGGCGTGAGATTCGGAGTTGGGCTCACGCCGTATGAGCTGTTCAACAACTTCGACGACAAATCAAAAGAGGACCTCGACAGAAAGCTTCACTATTTCGACGAAGTGCTCGACGTAGACGATCTTGCGATTCTCTTTGACGACATGCGCGGCGATGTGCCGGATCTCGCAAAGAATCAGATCGAAATCGTCGAATGGGCAGCAGCTCGTACAAAAGCGACGCGTGTCATTGTGTGCCCGAGTTATTACTCCGACGATCCAGTGCTCGACCGCGTGTTCGGGAATCGGCCGGAAAATTACGTCGAGGACATGGGGCACGGGCTCAGCGACAACATCGAGATCTTCTGGACTGGCGAAGAAGTCATATCACGCGAGTTCTCGAAAGGTCACCTCGAGCGCGTCACCGGGCAGCTGCAGCGAAGACCGTTTCTGTGGGACAATTATCCAGTGAATGATGGACAGCGCATGTCCCAGTATCTCCACATTCGCGGATTTACGGGCCGTCCTGCGTCGAATGCGTCACACGTTGCTGCACATGGAATCAATCCCGCACTGCAGCCCACGCTCAATCGCATTCCTGCCATTACGCTCTCCGATAGTTACAGGCAGGAAGACTCGTATCAATATGCGGAATCATTCCGCCATGCATGCGCCGACGTGCTTGGAGATAAGCTCGGCGCATTGGTTCGCGAGGATCTTCTCACACTCCAGGACATCGGCCTCGACAGGCTGGGCGATAAGGAGAAAATGCTCCGCGAGCGATATGGCCCGGTCGATCATCCGGGTGCGCGTGAAATAATCGAATGGCTCGACGGAGCCTATCGCATCACGGATGAGATTGTGCAGACGGGTTGATCTCAGTCACGGGCGATTCGGCACGAGGCCTGGCGGTGATTCTGTCGATCAGCCGCACGATTGTGTGAAAGCTTCTTACAGTCGCGGGCGCTTCCAGAATCTCGCTCAATGACGGCGGGGCAACAGCTTCACTCGATGGCCGTCGCAGCCAGTATATCTCCCGTCCGCTGAGTCTCAGGTCGTCGACGTCGTTCCGCTTGATTCGCAGGCGTCTCTTCGACTGCTCACCAGGCTCTTCGGTGAGAAGAACAATGAAGAGAAGATTGCCGCTTGCATTCATGTCTTCTTCCTCGAACGGAACGTCAGCAGCAATCGCGCGCAGCTCCTCAGGAGTGCGAATGAAAACCCATATATCGTCGACGTCGAGTGATTTTCTGAGATAGCGCGCAATCTGCGCTTCGAGCGGCTGGATCACTCCCACCGGCGCTGTTTCGAAAATCACATTGCCGGATGTGAGGAAGGTCTCGATGTTCAGGAATCCGAGTTGTGAGAGGAGGGCCTTCAGCCTGTCCATCGATATGGCGTTCCGGCCCGTCGGAAGCCCCGCTATGAATGCCGCGTATTTCTGCACACTGGAACGTGCGGCAAGCGACGTGCCCCTAAGACAGAGGCCGGATCCTGTTCCGCGCCCAGCTCTCGAGCGACGTGAGCGTGATCGGAATCCTGCTTCTCAGCACCGATGGATCGAATCGCTGGTCGCGCGTCTCGCTGTCGATCATCGCCTGCATGATCCGGCCGACACCGGGATGAGCGCGCCCTGCGACGGGTGACATTGCGCGCAGCACCCTGATGGGAAGATGCGTCACCTTCGCCTTCTTGCCGCTCAGCCTCTCGAAAATCGCGATTACTTCACTGTTTGTGAGATTTTCCGGCCCGCCAACGTCGATTGTCTCACCCCGGAGTGAAGGAATTCTCAGCGCGCCAACAATCACCTTCGCCACATCTTCGGCAGCGACAAAATTTCGCGGGTTATTTCCCTTGCCTGGAACCACGACACGCTTACCCTCGATCACGTTCTTACCCAGCAGCATGTAGGCGTGGGTATCCATGAACGAGGATGGACGAAGGATCGTGTATGTGAGGCCGCTGTCCCTGAGATATCGCTCGACGCGAGCCTTGGTTCTCCAGAAGTCGATCGGATGATCGTCTGATGCGTTGAGCACAGACGTATATATGAAATGTCCGACACCTGCTTCTTTTGCTGCATCGATTAGAGCGCGATGGCCCTCGTGATCGATTGCTTCGCTCGACTCATGACCTCGGCCGAGCAGGCCATGCGCAGATGCGATGACCGATTTCACACCGCGAACAGCGAACTCGAGTGATTCGGGATCGTTGAGATTTGCGCGGACAGGACGCGCGCCGAGCGACTTGAGCTCATCCGCACGTGCGAGGCTGCGCGTCATTACGCGCACATCTTCCCCCGAGGCAAGCAGGGTCTTTGCAACTTTGCGCCCGAGCGTGCCTGTGGCGCCAACCACTAGAATCAAGCTGCTATGCCTCTCCCGACTCTGTCATTCGTTCCCTTGTATTCGCGATTACCCGCTCTAACATAACGAGATATCAGAGTCGCAGTTCAGGCGCAGCGTGATCCAAATGGTCCAGCAGCCACTTCAAATTGCGGAGCAGCAGCAACAGGCAGAGTGAGATCGATCTCCGCAGTGAGATCATTTGCCGTTGCATCGCGAACAGTAAGTGGCTCGAGCTTCCAGCGCGTTTCGATCAGTTTGAGAACCGATGAGTGATCGTACACGCGGCTTGAAACGCTTTTGCGCTTCACAAACGGAGATACGAGTACTGCAGGAATTCTGAACCCGCGCAGTCCATCCGTATTTCCAATGTCACGCTCGGCCTGAGGAATCTGCGCAACCGGCGGAGCAACGTGATCGTAGAAACCGCCCCACTCGTCGAATGTGATGATCAGGAGCGAGCTCTTCCACTGCGGGCCAGTCGTTACTGACTTGTACACCGCAGCAAGAAATGCTTCTGCATTTCTGATGTCTCCCGGCGGATGATAGCTGTCGGTGAGATCGTCGGTCAGGACAGGGTCGACGAATGCAACGTTGGGAAGAGTTCCGGCTGCTGCGTCAGCGTGGAATTCGGCAATCGGTTTGATAATCGACGCGTACTTCGCCCCCCACAGATGCGAGCTCGTAAGACTGGAACCGTAATTTCGTCCAGTGAGCCCCGCTGCAAATAACCGGTCCCAGATCGTAGGCAGCGTGCTCACAACCTGCGTGTTCTCCAGGCGATCAGTTGTTGCAGCAAGTGAGAGAATGCGATTGGGGTATGTGGGTCCCAGTATCGGGCAGAAGTATCGATCGAGAACGAGCCACTCTGGTGCGGCCTTGCCGAGAAACGGGAGATCGGCACCCAAATAGTAGCTGATTGCGAATAAATCGTTGCCGGGGACCTTCAGCCATCCGTCCAGTGCACCACTATTGTAGTTGATGCGACCCGCCTCAAACGAGTGACCGGGATCTGCAAATTCACAGCTGTCGAACGACGGATGGTGTCTCGTTGAGCGCATGACACCGTCCATGTCAGGATAGTTGAGTCCGCTGGTTCGGCCGTCTGCGCCCGGCAGCCATCCGAGAAGATGATCGAATGACCGGTTCTCCATCGTCACGACAATGATGTGATCGAGCGATCCTGGCTCCGGCTCTGGAATCGGCTTTGGAGGCGTCGATTCAGAGCAGCCTAACGCGATCGACCCGGTCAATGCAGCGGCGCGCGCGACGAAGTCGCGTCGTGAGATTCTATCCATCACTGTTTAACCTCGCAAAGACCGTCATAACTCACCGCGTATAAGACATTTTGCTTATACCGGCAAGTTTTGAGCGTGACTCGAGGTTCCAGAAAATACGACGATCGCCCGATTTCTCTCTCCCTTCGTACTCGCAAGACTATCCACCGGAGGCAATCACGTACAACGCGGCCCATCCCCCGCCACACAATCTGCAGGGGATGGTGCCGCCAACAGGAGAAAGAGAAATGTCAATCGGAACCAACCTTGCCCGGTGGTCCGTACTTGTCGTTCCTGCAGCGTTGCTGCTCAATGCCTGCTCGGACGCACCAACAGGGGTAATACAAAGCTCAGCCGTCGCAGCGGAACCCCGCTACGAGCTGGGGGCCACGAGCGGAATCCCGACTGGAAAAACAGTCGTGATATTCAAGGACACATCGTCCATCCCTGCACTCGGCCTTACACTCATCAACTCACTTGGCGGTGTTGTCACCAAGCGCTGGGACAATATTGGCGTCGCGTTTGTCGGAGGATTGCCACTCAGTGCACTCGCCACTCTCAAAGCGAGCAGTCTGATTGCGGCGGTTGGCAACGATCGATACGTGAACTGGCTTCCGAAATACTCGGTTCGTGCTGTGCAGGCTCAGGATGCGGTTGCGCTTCCCCGCAATAATCCGGCATCCGCGACATACTTCGCCGACGGCACCCAGTGGAACATGAAAGTCATCGGCGCCGACAAGGCATGGGCCGCAGGCAAGGAAGGTCTTCACAGCACGCGTGTCGCGATTGTCGATACCGGAATCGATTATGGACATCGTGAACTGCGCACACTCGTGGATCTCTCGGCATCGAAATCATTTGCGAACACCACGTTCGTTCCGTCGTGTGTAGATCCGGCGGTGCCTTGTCTGCCGACAGGGGAAACGGAAGTCCCGGTAGACCCGCAGCTTCCCACCGATTCGGCATTCATGGACAACCACTTCCATGGATCACACGTCGCATCGACTGTCGCATCGAACAATATCAGTGTTGCGAGCATCGCGCCGGACGTAACTCTCATCGCGGTGAAAGTTCTCAACTGGCAGGGATCGGGATCGTTCGAAGGCGTTGCAAGTGGTATTCGACACGCTGCAGGCCCCGCCAATGCAGACGTCATCAACATGAGCCTCGGCGCGAATGTCGACCCCAATGAAGAGGGAGTTCCTGCACTGCTCGAGCTGATGTCACGCGTAATCAAGGATGCAGAGAAACAGGGAACGATCGTGATCACAGCGGCAGGAAATGATGGACTGAATCTCGACCAGGGCACGCTTGTCTCCACACCGTGCGAGCAGGCGACAATCTGCGTTTCTGCAACAGGCCCTCTGCTCCAACAGAACTTCGACCAGCCAGCGTTCTACACGAATTATGGAATCACGGCGATTGAAGTGGCGGCTCCAGGTGGAAATGCCGATCCGAATCAGGATGACACCAAGTATCAGCAGGAAGACCTGATCATCGGTGCATGCTCACGGCGTGCAACGGATCAGACCCTCGTTGTGTGCCGCACAAATACCGACGGGGCGAATTACTTCTACGCTTTCGCAGCAGGAACAAGCATGGCCTCACCGCACGTTGCCGCGGAAGCTGCGTTGATCAAGTCGTACAACCCGACGCTCAGTGTTGCCGGTCTCAGGAGGAAAATTCTCGATGCAACCGACGACATCGGTGTGAAGGGACGGGACATCTATTCGAACTACGGCCGCATCAACATCGCGAAAGCATTGGGTCTCGCGAAATAACGCACATCATCGCCAGGGCACATGCGCTGACGCAGGCATGGAGCGATGCTCGCGAGGGGACGGCGGTATAGTCCCCTCCCTGGCGAGGACTCGAAAGCCTCACGGCTCGACCGTGAGGCTTTCTCTTTGCTCAGTAAAATGTCTCGCTGCTTGTGTTCTGGTCCTGCAACCAAGTTTCGCGAGAATGTGGCTCACATGAACGCTGACCGTTTTCTCAGCGATGCCAAGCGATTCGGCTATTTCCTTGTTCGTTCGACCTTGAGCCACTTCGCGCAGCACGGCGTGCTCTCGTGCGGTGAGGGGGGAAATACCATGCGGCTGGGAAGCCTGACTATCAACACTGGGACGCGTGCGCACTCCCGCACGACGTAATATCCGTCGCACCACTTCTCGCTCACGCGGCAGTAATGGTCTCCCAAGCTCGTCGAGAAGGTTGCGACCGAGTTTGAGACCTTCGGCGGATTGGCCTGCGGAAAGCATCGCTTCGAGCAACGCAACACGAGCGCGCCTTGATTCGAGACGATTACCACTTTGATCCCACGCATCCGCTGCAGCTGTGAGCTCCTCGACAGCGTCAGTGGCATCCCCCTGCGCGAGTCGGAGCAATCCAACTGCATGGTGAAGCTGCGCTATGGCGCCATTTGGATCTGCAAGCTGAGCGGTCGACTCCACATAACGCCCGGCATCGCTGATACGTCCTACTGAAATCAGCGCTTCGACCAGATACGGAAGGAGCTGACGCGCAACGATTGGCTGGCTCGGTGGAACCGCTTCGAACGCGTCGACGAGAATGTCCGCCGCCTCGGCATGTCTTCCTTCGGACAGCGCAACAAGCGCCAGGCCAACTGGTCGGCCTCGCTCTCCAAGAGTTGCAGCTTCTTCATATGCAGAGCGTGCTTCGGCAAGCTCACCTCGTGCGCGGTGAACAAAGCCGAGCATGCGCAGTGCATCGCGCAGCTCAGGCCGCTTGGTTCTGCGCAGATCTGCGACAGCGGCCTGAGCCTGCGTGAGCGTATCCTCTTGTCCGCTTGCAATCGTAAGGATGACAGCGCGCATTGCGCGGAACAATGCATCGAACCCAACGATTCCCTGTCTGGTACACGATGCGATAGCCGTATCTGCCCATGCCAGCGCACGATTGTATTCCTGCGCGAGCAGCAGGATTCGAACACCATCGGAGTAAACGCGTGCGAGCCTCTCGAATGGCAGGCGCCCCTCACGAAGCAAAGCCAGCGCAAGATCGAGACGGTGCACTCCCGCAGAAACATCTCCTCCAAGTACTCCGAGCTCGGCAAGGCTCACTAACGCGGGCACTTCCTCTGCCGAATGTGGATCCTGAGACGCGAATGACAAACCCTGCATGAGCAGACTCTCGGCGCGATCGAGATCGCCGCGCGCCAGTGAAAGCTTACCGAGGTCATCGTAAATAGCTCCGAGCTGCGCGCTGTGTGATTTCTCCCCGAGCATCCGCAGCGCTTCGTCGAGTGCTTCTCCTGCGCCCTCAGTATCGCCGTCTTCAATTCTGAGGGATGCAACCCGTCTCAGCAGGCGCGCAGTTTCCTCCTTGTGACCAAGCGCGCGTCTCAAGCGCAAAGCTTCCTCGGTGTACTGCCTGCCCTCGATTGGCTGGCTTCGTCTCCAGGCGACTCCTGCAAGTCGCTCGATGAGATCTGCTGCACGCTCCGATTCATCGCCCAGCTCCTCGAGCGATGCCAGCGCATGCTCATAATGCTGCGCAGCATCATCCCATGCGCGGAGGCGGACGGCCTCGTCCCCCGCAAGACGCGCATAGTGATACGCCTTTTCGTGATCGCCACCAATGCGGAAGTGAAATGCCAGCTCGTCCAGTCGTGACGGCGTTTTGCCGTAGCGTTTTTCCAACAGAAGCGCAACGCGCCTGTGCAGAAGCCGCCTGCGGCGTGAGATCAGACTTTCATAGACCGCTTCCTGCATTAGTGCATGGCGGAACGAATACGAATCTTTTCGCTCGAGCCGATCCTCGCGCAAAAGCTGATGTGCAACAAGCTGTTCGAGAACTTCGAGCAGCTCGAGCTCCGAATTTCCGAGCACACCGCGAAGATCTTCGAAATCGAACGACCGCCCGATCACGGCTGCAACAGACAGCGTCTCTACTGCTGCTGGTCCAAGCGCGCTGACGCGCTCGAGCACAGCCTCCGTGACAGTCGCTGGAAGCGGCGCACGTTCCAGAATCGCCGCGGCTTCTGCACTCGGTAAGAGACCGCCAAATCCCGCCACTGCGGATACAAGTTCTTCAACAAAAAACGGATTTCCTTCCGATCTCCGCCATATTGCGGCTGCAAAAGCGTCATCGGGCTCAGTGCCGAGGAGGCAGCGAAGCATGTCTCTCGTTTCTTCGCGACTCAATGGCTCGAGTCGCACGTCTTCTCCAACTCGGTCACGTGCGAGGGCGCCCAGCAGTCGCCTGAGCGGATGGCCTGAATGCAGCTCGTCAGAGCGGTAGGTTGCGACGATGAGCATGCGCAGTGATGGTGCGCGGTGCGCGAGGTGGTGCAGAAGCTCGAGCGACGTCTGGTCCGCCCAGTGAACGTCTTCGAGAACTAGAAGCATCGGCTCCACAGACGCGAGCCGCTCCAGCACCGAGAAGATCAACTCGAACGGTCGTTCTCGATCACGTGCTGCAGCAGATTCTGCGGATTCACTCGATTCCAGCTGCGGAAAAATTGGGGCGAGCACAGCGCGAAGAGGTCCCAGTATTTCTGCAACCGCCTGGCCTTCGCCTTTGGCGATTCTAAATCGCAGCGCATTCATCAATGGCGCGTAGGGAACCGAAGATTCGGTGCTGGTGCATCGCCCTTCGATGATGCGTATCTGGCGTGCGGCTGCCTCGTGCTTCAGGTCGTGAATCAGGCGGCTCTTACCCACGCCGGCATCGCCGCCCAGGACTACGACGCGTCCTGATCCGGCGATAGCGCTATCGAGCCGCTCCATAAGTGCCTGAAGCGGCGCTTCACGTCCAATTGATGTCGAGCACGATAAAGGAGATCGAACCATGCGGGCGCAGAATGTCAGGGTTGTGATTCTCGCGCAACCGTGGGGGACTGCATACTTTCACGCGCATGCTACGTCTGCTGTTTCTTATAAGCATTGTTTGCGCCGCGGCGACAGTCCAGGGTCAGACTCAGTCAGCGCCGAGGACAATTCTCGCGATTGGTGCACACGCGGGAGACGCGGAGCTTACGACAGGGCAGCTTCTCATCAAGCAGAAGCAGGCAGGCGACCGAATCGTCATCCTTCACATGACCCTCGGCGAAGGCGGCAATCCGAAAATGTCACCCGCTGATTATGGAGCGCAGAAGCGGCGCGAAGCGATCGCTGCTGATTCAGTCATTGGAGCTGAGACGATCTTCGCTCCATATAAAGACGGCGAGCTCCCTGATGACGAAGCCGTTCGCCTCTACGTCGCCGATGTCATTCGCCAGGTAAAACCGACGTACGTTTTCACACACTGGCAGAAGAGCATTCACAAGGATCACTCACGCACGAGCGCAATTGTTCAGGACGCTGTGCTTCTCGCATCATTGCCCGGCGTGGTCACGAAGAATCCGGCCCATCGCGGGATACGGGGTATCTGGTACGCGGAAAACTGGGAGGATGCGGAGGACTTCAAGCCTTACATCTCGGTCGACGTGACATCCGCCGCGCAACAGTGGCGCGATGCCGTAACGAAATATGAGTTCGTTCGCGGGGGAGTCTCGAGTTTCCGCTATCTCGAGTACTACGATGCTCTCGCTGTAGTACGGGGCGCGGTTGCCGGCAAGCAGCGCGCGATTGCGTTCGACATAGACGCGTTCGGCAAGCGCCGCGTCCTCGACGCACTTCCATAACAGTTATTAGGAAACAGCGGGCGCAAGCCGGATCAGCTCACGCCCGCCGTCTATAGTGTCAGCTTATCCTCCGTAATTGGGGTTTCCTGCTTTCTCGCTGAGCGGAACCACGAAGCACTTGTCATCTCCGTAGAAATCGCTGAATACGGGATACTTTCCTTTCGGGAAAAGATCGGTGCCTGCCTTTGCGTAACGTCGCAGGTCTCCAAGCCGCTGTCCCGTCAGGAAGAAATCGCGCGCACGCTGATTCCGAAGCTCTGCCATCAGCTCTGCTCCCGAAAGATTCACGGTCGCCTGATTCCCCACCGCTCTTCGTGCATTCACGAATGCAAGCGTCGCTGCAGTCGGACCATCTGCCTCGGCAATGTCATACTGAGCTTCGAGATATGTCGCGAACTTGATGTTCGTGGTGATATCGATTGTCTGAAGCGTTGTCGGCGACCACCCGACATACATGTACGGACGCTGCGGCGGGTTGAGTGGATTTGAGTTGAGACCCAGACGCGTTGTGGGAAGCGGCGGCACACGCGGATCGTTCAGACCCATGAATGCCGGTGCGACACCGAGGAATGGATCAGCGGTACGCGCTGGACGGTTGAGCTGGTTATTCTCGCGCACCGAATTCGACGAATAAAGCACGAGCTTTTCGTAACCAGCCGGCACAAGCGACGCGTACGCTTTTGCCTTTGCAAGATCGCCCTTTTTGAGCGACGCTCTCGCTGCACCGACGTTCGACATGTTGATGATGTCGGTGGCTGCAGTGATATTGGCAGCTGTTGCACCAGCCTTCGATGCTGTAGCTACTGCGATCGCTGTATCGAACCTCGCGATCGCGCGCGTGAAGAGCTCTTCCGGCGTGAGCTCAGCGCTGAGATTCACTGGCGCTCCGCAGAATCCTTCAGCGAGAAGCACATAGGAATAGCCGCCGTACGCCATCACGCGCGCCATGTTCAGGCTCGATGATGCATTTGTGCCGAGCATCGCCTTGAGTCGCGCTGACGCATCATCTGCAGACTGACGTGCGCGCTGGATGTTCTCGTACGCACCCGTGGTGATGTCGTTGAGGTCGTTGAAATTGTGAAGAGAGAATTCGCGGACGCTCACGTTCGTGTGATCCGTGAAGGCTTCGTCCGCGAGAACGCCCGACCAGAGGGCGTAGTATCCATAGGCGAACTGGAATTCTCCAATCACGCCATTCACCAGCAGCTGCTCGAGAGCAGGGTCTTCGAGCTGGCCGACCTGGATCGATCCTGGGTCACTTACATCGAGAAGATCGTCGCAGGCAGTCGCGAACATGATGCCTGCTGCTGCGCACAGTGTGCGTGTCGCCCTTGAGGCGAAGAATGATCTATATGACATCAGAAGTTCACCGAGAGCGAGAGTGAATAACGCTTCGTCATTGGGACTGTCCACGAATCGTTGCGATTGAACGTGGATTCACCACCATTGAAGTTGAGCTCCGGATCGGCACCCCCGTACTTAGTCCAGATCTTGAGGTTGTGGCCCGCCGCCGTGATTGTCGCGCGTTCTGCAAATTTGCCAACGAGCATCTCTGGCAGGTCGTAGCTCAGCGACAGGTCGCGCAGCTTGGTGAAGTCCGCCGGCTGAATGTGCAGGTACGTCTGTGACGCGAACTTGCGAACGAGTACTTCGTCAGGATCCGCCTTTGGATCCACCGTCTCCCATGTCAGCCCAGCGCGGTCCCGGCGCCAGTCTTTCACATTGAACTGGTAGTGACCGCCCTTGTGATCGAGGAGACCATACAGCCTGAAGTTCTTCAGGAACCTGAGTGTCGACGAGAAGGAGATCTCTTTGGTCGGTGCCGACGGCCCCATGAAGATGCTTTCCGTTTGCAGTATCGGCTGGCCATTGGCGTTCTTAATCACCTTTCCATTCGCATCACGCTGGACGGCCTGCGCCCACATACCGCCGAGTGGATATCCTTCCTGATATCGCTGCGATGGAGCATATGATCCAAAAATGATTGGATCGCGTTCGTCTCCGAACGAAACGAGTCGGTTCTTGTTAGTCGAGACCGACAGCGTCGCATCGAGCGATGCATACCTTGTCTGAAGCGGCGTCGCGCCAAGAATCAGCTCGATTCCGGAATTGGAAATCGTTCCGAGATTCTCGAGTCGCGTTCCCGCAAACCCGGTTGAAGGAGGAACTGCAACGGGGAGGAGCGCATCGTTCGTTCGCTTGTTGTAATAAGTGAAGTCAACATTCGCGCGGCCGTTGAATAACCCAGCCTCGAATCCTGCTTCGATCTCGTTACCGCGCTCAGGCTTCAAGTTGGGGTTGCCGAACGATCCATATCGCAGCGCAGATGACGTGGTCGTCGGATTCGTTACGACCGACACGGTGTAGCTCTGAAGCGCGTCGAATGGTCCCGGCGAATTGCCTGCCTGTCCCCACGCTAAACGAAGGCGAAGGTTGTCGGTGTACGGCAGGTGGAAGAACGGCTCTTCCGAAATCACGTACGAGACAGACGCTTTCGGATAGAACACACGGTTGAGCTCTGAACCGAATGCGGAGTTGTTGTCTACGCGTACGGCTCCGGTTACGAACAGGCGATCACGCCACGCAACCTGCTCCTGCGCATACAATCCAAGCGATTTCTGCTCGGAGAATGCTTCGTTGCTTGTCGTGACAGCCGCTGCAGAGATGGACCTGATGCCGGCGGCGCCCAGATCCTGGCCGAATGCGTCGGTTCTTCTATATGTATTCGCGAGATACTGCGCGCCAACCGACGAGTTCGAAACAAGAACCGGTGATATCTGTCTCGTTGCCGTCGCATCGTAGTTGACCGTGATGTTCTGGCTCAGCGGACGGCCCTGCGCGAGAAAGCCTTTCGTGTTGTCGATCTCGAAGCTCGCTCGGGCGCTGAAGGGGTTCAGTCCATTCTGCTGAGGCGGGAAATAAAGCTCGGCGCGCCCGATGTTCTCATCGATGCCAACGCGAACTCTGTTCGTCAGCCATTTGAACGGCTTGTACTCGGCAGTAGTTCCAACGATGAAGCGATCTGCGCGTGTCTGATTGTCATAGGTATTCGCGACTTCAGGAAGAATCTGAGATTCATTCAGTCCTGCCGGAAATGCGTACTTGCGCCCCGGAATCGCCAGGTATGAGCTGATGATCAAACCGAACGCGATGTTGTCGTTGAGCGGCAATCGTACGTGACTTCTCCCGTAGTCGATGTTCGTCGAGAAGCTCAGCTTGTCCGATGGGACGAACGAGAAGTTTCCGCGAAGCGAGCCAAGATTTGAGTAGTTGTTGAGGTTGACTCCTTCTTCCTTGCTTTGCGATCCCGATACGAAGTAGGTGAAACGATCTCCTCCGCCTGATGCGGAAATGCTCATCTTCGAAAGGTTTCCGGTGCGCAGCGCAAAGGGCTCAGTCATCGCCCTGTGCGAGATGATATCGCCAACCTGAAGTCCCTTATATCCCGGGAAGTTGACTGTGTCGGCAATGCGCGCAGCCGTTGCAACGCCATAGTTCACCGGCTTGAGCGCATCATCCCATTTGACATTCCCTGTTTCGATTCGTGCTTCCCATCGTGGCGCACCGCTGCGCCCTTTCTTCGTGATGATCTGAATCACGCCTGCAGCGGCTTCGGCTCCATAAAGAGTTGCGGCCGCAGGGCCCTTGATGACTTCGATTGACTCGATGTCGTTCGGATTGATTGCGTCGAGAGATGATGCCGTCTGCCCGAACACTGTGAAGTTGCCCTGATTGCGATCGTTGAGGCGAACGCCATCGAGATAGATGGTCGGCGATGTGCCGGCGTAGAGCGAGCCTGCTCCGCGCAGACGATAGTTGGTCGATGTGCCCGCAGATCCCGAGCCTGGCATCAACGTCAGTCCCGGCGTCTTTGCCTGAAGGACTTCGGTGATGTTGTTGACGCTCGATCTGCTGATGACTTCGGCAGCGTTGACTGTCGAGACAGCGTTTCCAATTGCACGCCGACGCGTGTCACCAGCCGTTCCTGTAACCACCACCTCATCGAGAGAAATCGCGCTCGGCGTCATTGCGATTCTCAGATTCGCGGTCACTCCCGAAGCAAGCGAGAACGGCGTCGTGACAGGCTGATATCCGATGCTTCTCACGTGCACCTGCGTTGCGCTGACTGGGACTCCCGCGATGCGGAAGCGGCCATCATTGTCGACAGCGCTGCCAAGTGTGGTTCCGGCAATATTTACCTGAGCAGTTGGAATGGGTGCTCCGGATTGGACGTCTACCACCCTGCCCGTCAGTGTTCCTGTTTGTGCTTCGGCACCGCGTGGCAAAACAGCCACCGCTGTCAGTGCGACAGCGATGGCTGTGAGCCAGCGACGGTTTCGAGCAGCTGCAAACCGATCGATCGACATCCTTCCTCCCGGTTAAGTGGCGTGCTGCACCTTGCTACTTCTCTACAATCAGATCGACTACAATCGGGAAATGGTCAGAGGCATATACGACGGGAACCCATGATTTCAGCACACGAAATCCGGGAGACATCAGCACATAATCGATTTTTCTATCAGGGTTTCGCGCGGGAGCGGTGAAGACTGGGCCCTGCCGCTCCGGCCAGCTGTCGGGAAAGCGAGCGAGCAGAGGCCCGAGCTCAGGCGCATCCGGTCTTGCATTCATGTCTCCGAAGAAAAGAGTCGGCGTATCAGAGTCGCCGACGATTTTCAGGATGTCTGCAACCTGCATCGCTCTCACGGCTGGATCGCGCCGGTAATCGAGGTGCACATCGAAAACGCGAATTGTCCTGCCGTTCACGTCGATGCTCGCTTCGAGCAAGCCAGGAAGCGGAGCAGGAGTTGGATTTTCGTCCTGCGTTGACAATCGCGTGATGACGTGATTTGTGAATGACGTGATCGGATAGCGGCTCAGGACTGCGACACCGAATTCGCGCGGCGGTTTTGAGGCATCAGTATTGGGAAGCCGATATATGCGCGCAAAGCGATAATTCATTCCTGTTCCCTTTGCGATCAGCGCTGCCTGATCTGCAAAGGCACTGCGCTCCTGCCAGTGCACGTCGACTTCCTGAAGACCAACGATGTCAGGCTTCTGGCTCCTGATTACGTCGATGACGCTATCGAGCCCTTCGTGTCCATACTGGATGTTATACGACATTGCGCGCAGCGGCTGCTCGCGCGATGCGCCAAGCGTGGCGCACGCTGCGAGTAGTATGAGAGACGCTGCAGCGAGCAGGTTACGCCGCACTATCAATACAGCAGATACGTCTTGCTCATCTCGCGGAACTTCTCCGCGTCCTTGTCCCATTCAGCAAGGAGTGCGTCGAGCGTTCCATTCTCTATTGCAGCGCGGATTCGTGTAGATCCAGTGAGACGGTCGAGTGAGAAGTTTTCCTTTCCATCTGCGGTTTTGGATCCGCGCCATTGGAAATCATTCGGGTGCAGCCTGCGGATTGTTTCCATGAGCCGCATCGTCGTTGCAATCGGCCTGTATGTGGCGCGATCGGTAACGATGATTTTCACTCCCGGAATTGTCTGACCGCCATACTTGCGTGCGTTAGGTGCGATTGTCATCTGCACTGCCTCGAATCGCACGCCCGGCAGGCGCTTCGCATTCATCGAATCGACAACGACTGTATTGCGCAGCCATGGTGCTCCAGTCTGCTCGAACGGTGCATCGCTACCACGACCTTCGGAGAGATTGGTCCCTTCGAAGAAGACTGTGCCAGGATAGCTGATCACTCCGCCGAACTTCGGAAGATTTGGCGACGGTCCCGTCCATGGCAGGTCTGTCTGATCGATCCAGAGATTGCGCTTCCATCCGTCCATCTTCACAACGTGAAGATCAGCGTTTATGCCGTACTGCTTGTTGTACATCTGCGCGAGCTCGCCGGCCGTAAGGCCGTAGCGTGAAGCGATTGGATAGAGCCCGACGAACGACTGAAGTCCATCTTCGCGAATGTTGCCCTCGACGATTTCGCCTCCAATCGGATTTGGCCGATCGAGCACGACGATCGGAATCTTCTTTTCCGCAGCCGCCTGCATAGCGAGGCCGAGTGTGGAGATGTATGTGTACTGACGAACACCTACGTCCTGAATGTCGAATACGAGAGCGTCGACGTTCGCAAGCATCTCAGGCGTTGGCTTCTGCGTTGCGCCGAAGAGCGAGTAAACAGGAAGCCCTGTCTTGGAATCGGTCTCGTTTTCAATGCGTCCCGTCGATGCGCCTCGAATGCCATGCTCCGGCGCGAACAACGCAACCAGCTTTACATCTTTTCTTCCTGCGAGGATGTCGATGGTCGCCTGACGCTTGCTGTCATGGCCTGTGTGATTCGTTATCAGCCCTACTCTTTTGCCCGCGAGTACTGGCGGAAGACCGTCCGCAAGTTTGTCGACGCCGAGTCGAACGTGTGTCTGCGATTGCGCGACGAGAGGAAAAAGTGAGAGGACTGCGCATGCGAGTGCGGCACGAAGCGGACTGTGGGGGCGCATCGGTTTCGCTCCTGAATTTTTGGCCAAGATAAAGCTGTATATCGCCGCGCGACAGAGATATCTGGCCGCAGGATTTCTCTAACGACTGTTCGGATTGATCGTGTGATTCTCGCGCAACCTTGAACCCCGCCATACTTTCCGGCCATGCGATTTCTCCTTCTCCTGGCAGCGACCGCGGTACAAGTTGCGGCCCAGCCGCCTCAACGCACGTTTATCCGGATCAATCAACTCGGATATCTCCCGTCCGGGCCAAAGACTGCTGTCGCATGCTCTCTCGATTCAACATCGATCACGACTTTCACGGTTCAGGACAGCGAAGGCCGCGTGGTCTTCGGCCCGCGCAAGGTGATGTCGAGCGGATCGTTCGCGGCTTGTAAGTCGACACATCGCCTCGATTTCTCGGCGCTGAAGAAACCGGGGAGATACACAGTCGTTGCAGGCGGTGCGGCGTCGCCCCCCGTTTTCATCAATTCCAGAGTTTATGATGGCGCCGCCGATACGCTTCTCGTCTACATGAGACAGCAGCGCTCGGGATTCAACACGGTCATCAAGGATTCGATTCACAAGTATGACGGCCGTATTGTCGATCATCCCACCCGAACGAATGAGTTCATAAACGTATCGGGCGGATGGGCCGATGCGTCGGATTATCTGCAGTACGTCACAACATCCGCGAACGCGACGTTCGTCATGCTGATGGCATATCGCGACAATCCGCGCGCCTTTCGGGACAAATTCGATGCTCGCGGGCTTGCCGGTGCCAATGGAGTTCCCGATGTGCTCGACGAAGCGAAACACGGATTGGACTGGCTCCTCCGCATGTATCCGGGCGGCGAGGACATGTTCAATCAGCTCGCTGACGATCGCGATCACACATACTTCGATTTCCCGTGGCGCGATTCGTCGGACTATGGCTGGGGAAAAGGAAGGGATCGTCCGGTATATCCCTGCACCGGCAAGCCGCAGGGACTTTTCAAGTACAAGAATCGCGCAAATGGCTACGCGTCCACTGCGGGCAAGTACGCGTCGGCATTCGGAATTGCAGCTGTCGTTTTCAAAAAATCTGATCCTGAATTCGCTGCAAAGCTGAAAGAGCGCGCACTCGCTGCATATCGACTCGGGCGCCAGCATCCTGGTGCATGCCAGACTGCTCCCGCGGTCTCTCCGTATTTCTACGAAGAAGACAACTACCACGACGACATGGAGCTCGGCGCAGCATCACTCGTCGATGCGACTGGACAGAAACATTTCCTCGGCGATGCCCTCGTGCATGCGCGCAACGAGCCGGTCACTCCGTGGATGGGAAAGGACACAGCGAATCACTATCAATGGTATCCGTGGCACAACAACGGGCACTACGAAGTGTGGCGCAATGGAACGGCGGGCGAGAAAGCGCAGATGGCCAGCTTCTATAGAAGAGGTCTGCAGGCAGTTGTCGATCGCTCAGACAATGGATTCCGAATGGGCGTGCCGTTCATCTGGTGCTCGAGCAATCTCATCGCGAGCTTCGCAACTCAGGCATATCTGTATCGGCAGATGACCGGCGACAATCGATTCCGGGAATACGAAGCCGCGGCACTCGACTGGCTGCTCGGCGCAAATCCATGGGGAGTATCGATGATCATCGGACTCCCCGGTTATGGGAATTTTGCGCGCGATCCGCATGCGGTGATCACAAGCAGAATGGGACTTCAGCTGACTGGCGGCATGCTCGACGGTCCGGTGTACAGATCGATCTATGGAAACCTCAAAGGCATCGCGCTTCACAACGCCGACGAGTACGCTCCATTCAACACCGGCTTCATCGTGTATCACGACGATGTCGGCGATTACTCGACGAATGAGCCGATCATGGATGGCACAGCGAACCTTACGTATCTCTTCGCAGCGATGACTCGCGGTAAGTGACTCGATGCCTGAGCTGCCCGATGTAACCGTTTATGTGGAGCTCATTCAGTCGAAGGTCGGAGGCAGGAAGATTGAAAGGGCTCGCATTGCGAGTCCTTTTGTCGTTCGCTCAGTAGATCCGCCAATTCGTGAAGTTGAAGGAAAGACAGTCCGGGAAGTTCGTCGTATCGGAAAGCGCATCGCCATCGGACTCGACGATGATCTCTGGATTGTATTTCACCTCATGATCGCTGGACGGTTTCGCTGGCTTAAGCCGGGTGCGAAGATTTCAGGACGACTTGGACTCGCAGCATTCGATTTCGAGAACGGAACTCTGTTACTGACGGAGGCGGGTACACAGCGACGAGCATCTATTACAGTCGTGCGCGGCGAAGAAGCGCTTGCGGAGATCGATCGCGGTGGTGTAGAGCCACTGGAAGTTGATCGAGCAACGTTCGCTGAACAGCTGAAAAGCGAAAATCACACGCTGAAGCGGTCGTTCACTGATCCAACGTTGTTCAGCGGAATCGGCAATGCTTATTCAGATGAAATCTTTCATCGGGCCCGCATATCGCCGATCAAGCTTACGTCGCGTTTGACCGACGAAGAGATCACGCGACTATACGATGCAACGCGCGGCGTGTTAGTCGAGTGGACAAACAGGTTGCGCAATGAAGCAGGCGGAGAATTCCCCGCAAAGGTCACGGCTTTCCACGACGAGATGGCAGTGCACGGACGATATGGGAAGCCCTGCCCGGTGTGCGGATCTCCCGTGCAGCGCATTCGCTACGCCAGCAACGAGACGAACTACTGCGCGCGTTGCCAGACAGAAGGGAAGCTGTTAGCCGATCGCGCGCTGTCGAGACTATTGAAACAGGACTGGCCTAAGTCTATTGACGAGCTTTGACAGTTGCGTCCGCCAGCAATTCCGAGCGCTGTGTAGCGAGCGACTGACCACCATCGCAAACCATCACTGCTCCTGTGATGAATTGTGCGGCATCGGAGCAGAGGAACAGCGCAAGGTCAGCAAGCTCGCTCTTCTTTGCAAACCTCCTCAGCGGAATCATTCCTGTGAACATCTTTCTTGCCTCAGGCGTGGGCGCGAGCCTGCTCATTCCCTCGGTCTCGTCAACCGCGCCTGGGGCAATCGAGTTCACGCGAACTCCCATTGGCCCCCACTCGATCGCAAGCGTGCGCGTCACCATGTCGACCCCGGCTTTTGCAGCACACACATGCACCTGCATCGCCATCGGGAGAAATGCCTGCATCGCAGAAATGTTGATGATGGATGCACCCGGCTTACGGAGATGCTCGAATGCTGCCCTGCATGTGTTGAACGTGCCAAGCAGATCTATATCGACGACTGCCTTGAATCCGTTCGCCGACATTCCAAGAGCGGGCGCAGGAAAATTTCCTGCTGCTCCGCACACGAGGATGTCGATCTCTCCGAATCGATCGCGCGCTGATTTGACAGCACCAGCAAGGGCATCGTAGTCACGAACATCCGCGGGAAACCCGGCGGCTTCCCCTCCCGCTTTTTCAATCGACGCAGCGGCATTGTCGAGTTTCTCCTTCGTCCTCCCGATCAATCCGACGCTTGCCCCATGTTCGGCGAACCTTTCCGCGATTGCGAGGTTGATTCCGCTGCCGCCGCCGGTCACGACTGCGACCTTGCCTTCGAGGATTCGTGAACCAAATGCCGAACTCATTGTTTGCTCCGTCTGCTGCGTTTGACGACATAATCGGGCCCCTCGTCCGAATACATCTCCTGCGCCGCAGCGGGAGATGCTCGTTCGAGTGTGCGCCTGTTGAGTGAAAGCACCGTGCCGTTGTCGCTCTGCCTTTCCGTAAGAAGATTGGCATCACGCAAGAGTGCGACATGGTGAGAGATCGTTGGCTTCGAAACGTTGAACAGCTTCGCGAGCTCGACCGAAGTCATCGGTGATCGCGCGAGGGTGGTTGCCATCGCATATCGCGTAGTGTCGCCGAGGGCTTTGAAAACGGCTGAAGGATTGATTGGGCCGGTTGCTTCTCGTGCTACTGGTGTGCGATCGCCTTTCCCTTCCGATTCTGTGCGAACGCTGCGATCGAGTACCGGGATGTAGAAAGTAAATCGCTCGTGCGAATCTGCGTACGCTGCCCACAGTCTCGACACGTTGAATGACGATGGTATCAGGCGAACTGCAGATGCAGTCAGCTCGATGCGATCCGTGCTCATGGGCATTGCGTGCTTCTTCAGGATCGACAAGAGGCCGCCGCGTGTGATTCCGCTTTTATATGCGCGCGCTGCCGCCTTCATTTGCGGCTCGAGAAACTTCCACGTATCGCTGAAGCCGATCTGCCAGAACATCTCGAGCGCGCCGACAACTTCGTCGCGATAGACTGAAGGCTGCGAGATAACGCGGTCGAACGCGTAGGCAGACGCGTTTTCAGGATCGAATGGATGAAGTCCGAGAAGCTTGAGAAGTTTTTCCTGACTTGCTGCTTCCTGCGCAATGGTTCGCTTGAGCGACTTGCGTCCCGACATCAGTCCGTCGACCGCGCCTTCGCTTTTGAAAACTCCGCCAAGCACGGAGCGTTGAAAGCTCCCGTCATCCATCGAGCTCAGCGCTGAGATAACCTGCGCGAACTGAATATCCGGCGGTTCGTTGCGGAGAGCGTCAGCGAGCAGAGGCCACATGATCGGGGCCGGCGCAACACGCACAATTTCTGTTCGCGCGCGCGCAGGGAGCCTGCGCTCCATTTCGCGCCGCCATGGCGCGAGCCGCTCGCCGAGCCCGCTCTCGAGCGCCTGAAGCGCGTAAAAAATCTCGAATCGCGGTGTGACGTGGACGGTGGTCTCGTAATCTGAAGCCATGGTGGTTGGTTAGATACTAGTCTAACTGCGTGGCCGCAAGCCCCGAGGTGATTCCCCGATGGTGAAGACCCCATTTGTCGCATCGATTCTCACCACACCGCCCTTTCCAATGTCGCTGCCCAGTATCCCGTCCAGACCCACAAACGACGATACCTCCGGCACGAATATCAGCAGCTTCCGGAGTACCGTCGCCTGTCCACCCATCGTCGCGCGCAATTCGTCGACAAAGCGTCCGTGCACGCTCGTCACGCCGGCGAGTCCACCGATTAACCGACGCTCGCCTCTGAACGTTCGAGCTTTGGTTTTGATAGGAAGACCGTCGGTTGAATAAGTCTCCTGAGCTCCCGTATCGAGATTGAAGTGAAGTGGGATTCCTTTCGAAGTGACCAGTCGCACGATCGGTGTGCCGACCCAGAAAAGATTCCTGCCTGTGACGGGAAGGTGCACCTGGACATCGGGCTTCGAAAGAATGACGCGCCCGTTTCCGTAATCGATTCTTACGTCCATGCGACTTATCAAATCGTATCCGACCACTCCTTCGATCTGCGCCACTATCGGAACACCTGCCTGATCTCCAAGCCGAACCAGCATTCGCTCGC
>DASUXX010000027.1:0-3031 GCA_036377755.1 Gemmatimonadaceae bacterium | reverse complement strand
GACTTTACGAGACCAAAGTCGAGCACCTTCACGTGATCGAGCCGCACACCTGCTTTGCCGAGGTGAATGTTCGCGGGCTTGATGTCACGATGAACGAGGCCGTGCTCGTGCGCTTCAGCAAGTGACTCGCATACCTGTTTGATGATGTGAACTGTGCGGCGTGGTGGCAGCGGGCCGTTTTCTCTCACAAGCGTGTCGAGATCGACTCCTTCGAGGAGCTCCATCACGAAGTAAAGAGTGTTGTCTTCTGTCACGCCGAAGTCGAACAACTCGACAGTGTGGGGCGATCGCAGGTTCGCTGCAGCTTCTGCTTCACGCCTGAATCTCTTCACCGCAAGCTCGGCAGATTCGCGGTCGTCGCCACCGAGCATTTCGGGGCGAATGAGCTTGATTGCGGCTGGCCTTGCGAGCATGCGATGCGTTGCCTTGTAGATCTCACCCATTCCGCCGCGCTTGATGAGATCGCCGATCTGGTAGCTGCCCATCTCGCGGGCTTTCGTGACCTGCTTGCCGAGTCGCGTCACGACGCGGGCGACAGCGACGGATGCAAAGGCGATAAGGAAATCCGGGTAGTGCATCAGCATGCCCGCTTTGAGCGCATCGAGCGTGGTCATGCCGTGCACGTGCGTGATCACCATCGTGAGAGGACTCATCGCAACTGCAATGAGTCCTGCGATCAGCATTGTGCGAGGCTCGGTTGGAAGCACCGCCGCGAACATGAGCACTACTACTCCGACCCATGTGATGCCGGTCATCAGCACATCACTCGTCGGAAGGCCCCAGTGCATGACCATACCAATTGAGAAGCACGTGAGGATCATGTACGCGAGGCCAATCTTGAGGAACACCTCGGGCCGCCACTGCTGCCGTCTTATCGCGAACCACAAAACGAAGGATGCGACGCCGCTGGCGTAGCCGAGCCACTCGGAGGCCTGTACCCCCGGCCATTTTTGTCCAGGATGGAGCGACGGCCATGTAACGTGCCACAGAACGGTCGCGACGATCCACAAGACACCGGCCATCAGGCACATGACCGCAAGCCGCTGCGATGCTTCGCGCAGCAGATCCTGCGGAATCGCGCGGGTGCGCGAGCGTGCCGACGTAAGCACGCCCGGGGTGCTCTGTTGTGGTCCGATCAGCAGCTGATCTGGCATTTTAAAAAGTGGTCAGGTGCCCCACACTAGGTGCATTTGAGGGACTCGGCAAGCATTCCGTGTTATAGAATAGAGTGAATTCTCAACTTCATTTAATGATTCTCCATCGCCGATTGCTCGGCGAGAATCTCCAGGAAAGGTCAGGCGTTTGAAGCGGACATTCAGAATAGCGTCAGCACTTATAGTGATCTCCGCGTCTCTCGCAGGAGCGCAGACCGAGTCACCCCCGCGCGATCCGTCGGAAGCTCAGATGCTGACTGTCAATGCTGCTATCGGCGCTGTAACCGCGGCAGCGTGGCGTTTTGTTACACACAAGCCTTTGCTGCCTGGAGCCGCGCGCGGCGCCGTATCGGGCTTAGCCGCATACGGTGGCCGGCGCATGATTGCGACCTCGGGCAAGCCGCTTCATTGGTGGATTGGCCGCGAGCTTAGTGCGCTTGCAAGCTCCGAGGTAATGAATGCCGCGCGCTCGCGGCCGGTGCTTGAGCGTGCGGTGATTCCACTCGGACCGGTGCGAATTCACGTCGATCGATCGAAGGGCTTGAAGATCGTGCCGCGCATTGACGCAGTGTCGGTTGTTGCAGCGCTCGTGGTTGGACTGAGCGACGATAATACCTTTGCGCTCGATGAAAGTCTCGCTTCCGGAACACTCGCGTTTCTTGCGCCCGAGACTTCGACTCAAGTGGGCGGCAACGTTGGAGCGGTGATCACGATCAGCCAGCTTGCGCCCGACGGACCTTATTATCCTCTCGAGAGCAAGCGGCGTGTGATGGCGCATGAGCTCGTGCATACGGCGCAATACGATTTTGTCTTCGCCGCGTGGAGCGACCCTGTGCAGGAGCTGATTACGGCGCGCTCGCCTGTTGTCGCAAAGGTCACGAAGTATCTCGATTTCAACCTGACTCTGCCGTTTCAGATTGGTGCGAACACGATGCTCGATTATTCGGAGCGGCCCTGGGAAATGGAGGCAAGAGCGCTTGCGAAGCATACGCGTTAGGCATCTCGTGTCGGTTCTGGGCCTCATATCGAGCACGGGCTGTCTCGACGTGATCGAGCCCACACCAGTTTCGTCGTCAGTTGAAATCGTTGCAGCCAAGACGTCAGGTTTCGAGCTCACTGCCACGAACTTCATAAGCGCCAGCTTCCAGATAACGAACACGGGCACGCGGGCGCTGTATGTCGATACGAAATATCGCCGTCTCGAAAAGCTCGTAAATCAGCGCTGGGAGCTCGTCGACGAGCAGTCGCCCACATCTCTTGCCTTTAGCTCATCGCTTCCGCCAAACCGGAGGATCGTTGCCTCGTACTCTCTTGTGCACGATCGCAATGGCCGCAGCGGGTCACCGCTCCTCGAGCACGTTCGTGGCTTGTATCGTCTGCGCTTTCGGATCGCGCTGATCGCGACGGGCACCGAGCTGCTGCCTGAGGAAGAGTCTTACTCGCAGCCCTTTGCAGTAGACTGCTGTTAGCCGCAGGGAAGCCCGAGATGACTGGCAAAGCAGGGAGGATCCTTCTCCTCGGCAGTTGAGTCCTGCGCGCTGTTGGCATGCGCACTGTCCGCACGAGCAACTGTATTATCACCGGAAGAGGGAGACTCTGTGCGCGCGCATGCTGCGAGCACAATCGTAACCGCGCCGACGAACATGACTCTCATGCACGCAAAAGCAAAACAAAATCGCGCCGATGCGTAACTCCACATTCGGCGCGATCTGATTTGTTAATGATTTCTTGACTCCGCGGCTTTATCGTCTGTGTCTCTGCTATCTCTGTCAGGCGAGCGCAGCGTAGCCCTCTGTGCCCTCTCAAATATCGAGGTTGCTCACGAATTTGGCATTCTGCTCGATGAACAGACGCCTCGGCTCGACTTCGTCACCCAT
>DASUXX010000026.1:0-19925 GCA_036377755.1 Gemmatimonadaceae bacterium | reverse complement strand
AACGGTGAAAGCTCCCTCGACACAATTGTCTGGAGCGCGAGAACCGTGCGCGCGGCAATCACAACCGGATCGATGGTTGCCTCGGGCCGTGCTCCGTGCCCACCGCGGCCGAATATCATGATGTCGAGCGCATCCGCGTTGGTGAGAATCGGACCCGCGTGATAGCCGATCTCGCCTGCAACACGCCGAGCATCGTCATGCACTGCGATCGCGTATTGCGGCTTTGGGAATTTCGTGAAGAGACCATCGGCAATCATTGCACGCGCTCCGGCGCCCGTTTCTTCAGCCGGTTGCCCAACGAGAATGAGAGTGCCGTTCCATTTTTTCTTATCGCCGGCCATGATCCGCGCGGTCCCGATGAAGGCCGCCATATGCGCATCGTGTCCGCACGCATGCATCACTGCGACATCATTCCCGTTTGTATCCTTCGTTCGAACCCGGCTGGCATACGGCAGTCCCGTTTTTTCCTCAACCGGCAGCGCGTCGAGCTCCGTCCGAAGCATTACCGCCGGACCCGCTCCGTTCTTCAGTACCCCGACAATCCCCGTTCCGCCAACTCCCGATGTCACCTCGAACCCAAGCTGTTTCAGCTCGGCAGCGAGTTTTGCCGCAGTCTGCGTCTCACGTCCGGAAAGCTCGGGGCTCTGGTGGAGGTCCCGGTAGAGCGATTCCGATCGCGCGTACACCGCGTTGGCTTCAGCGACGATCGGAGACTGCTGAGCATCGACAGGGACGCTCGCAACCACCATGAGGACGGCACAAAGAGATAGGCGCATGATTACCAAATTATGGTTTGCTAACCTCGTGTCGTTATGACACAGGAAGCTAAAAGCTGAGTTGCGCGTTCAGCCCGTAGCGCTTGGGACCCACTGTAGGCGACACGGTTATTCTGTCAAGCTGATGTCGCTGGGTGACAACGAATACCATTCCGAGCACAGCCCCGCCACCCGTAAGTGAAAAGAAGGTCAGTTCATCGCTTCCGATCGGAGTGCCCGTTCCTTCTCCGTTGATCATTGTGGACGATATGAGCGCCCCGGTGGTAGCCCCGCCGAGTATGCCTCCCGCGATCATCGCACCGCGGTGAGCTCCCGAGATCGGCCGGCCGTTCGCCGCAGCACGCCGGGCACTGATGCCAAGGTTCGCACCGAACCCGGCGCCGAGCAGAGTGCCGCCAAGCGCGGTGAATGCAGCTTCGATGCAAGGGCCGAAGCCGCAATCGCGCGATGATGTCGCGATGATTCCAACCGCAGCACCGGTAACGAGTCCAAGCGCTCCATATCCAAGCGCGTCAGTGAGAATCCATGCGCGGGATGGAGCAGGCGCTGCCTGCGCAGATGCAGTTTGCGAGAATGAGACTATCGTTACGAAAAGAATGACTGAAAGAAGCAATCGCCGGATCGACATCGAAGCCCTCGTAGAAAGAGACGGCTGCAAGGTCATCCGTCTCCATCACGGAGGGCATACGTCGCCTTACGTAGTTGGTCCTGTTTTGCCGGCAGCCAGTCGCCAGCTGCCAGTAGCCGCAGTGTGGTGACTGGAACACGTGATGCTGTAGTCTTACTAAAGGCATGGGAAATCTGTCAGACCGCCCCGACGCCAGCATTGTAGCGGCAGTTCTCACCGGTAACACGGATGCGTACAGCGTTCTCGTGTATCGCTATCGCGATACATACACGCGGTTCGCTGCACACATGCTTGGAAGTCTCGAAGACGCGGACGATGCATTGCAGCTCGCGTTTGTTCGCGCGTACAGGAACCTTGCGCAGTGCCGCGATCCGGAGCGATTCGGATCATGGCTCTATCAGATAGTAGTGAATGAGTGCCGTACACTCGCCGCGAGTCGAGCAAAGCGGGAGCGCCGGTTGATTCGTGATGAAGCAAAGGCAGGATCAGTTGCGACGAATCATCCCGCGGGTGCGATGGCACTTCATGACGAGATACATCATGCTCTCGCAAAGCTCGAGGCAGGACAGCGTGAGGCATTCCTGCTGCGGCATGTCGAAGGCCTGGGCTATGAGGAAATTGCGGAGATAACCGGAGTAGGAATTTCCGCACTGAAGATGAGAGTAAAACGCGCAACCGCGCGGCTGCGTGATCTGCTTGAAGGAGTTGTCACATGATGGACTGGAATGACGCCCCCGACAGGGCATCGATCGACAAGATCATCAACCGGTTGAAGGCACCGGTGTCACTGGATGAGACGTTCGACGTTCGTGTAATGTCGGCCGTGCATGCGGCTGCGCTTGCGAATATCGACCAGCATGCGAGCGCTGAAGACGAAGGCGGTCCATGGTGGCGCCGGAGATTCACACTGCGCTTCACTGCAATCGGTGCCCTCGCAATGGCTGCGTCGATCTTCGGAATTTTCCTGCTCAGTGCAGCGATGCTTTCGAAATCAATCAATGACCTTCAGCCAAAGCGCACTGCAGGAGTTCAGAACGTTCACTTCATTCTCGTGAACGATGCTGCCGACCAGGTTTTTCTCGTCGGTGATTTCAATGGATGGTCGAAGACTCAGACTCCACTCGTGCGCGCCGCAAACAAGAGCTCGTGGACTGTTTCGGTGCCGCTCCAGCAGGGTCGTCACGAGTATGCGTTCGTAGTGAAGGACGACAGCGGCGAGCACTGGGTCGCGGACCCTCTCGTCCCTGCGGTTGAAGATGATTTTGGAACAGAGAGCTCGATAGTTCGCGTAAGCGCGATGCCACAGTAATCTCTCTGGAATGCGCGCAGTAATCCTCGCTGCGGGGATCGCTCTCGCTGTGCCTGCGATGGCACAGCGACCAGGAGGATCGATCGACGCGGGCGCGCTCAGTATGCAATACGCTGATTCGATCGATGCAAACGCAATTGCGCTGACGCCTGCTTTCTGGATCGAATCGCGATTCGCTTCACTCAGTACAACAGGGACGTTGTCGCAGTTCAGTGGCGGCGGATGGTCTGCACAGGCGACGGGCGACGGCTCTCTCTTTACGAAGACTTCAGGACTTTTCATGGGAGAGCTCCAGGGAAGCGCGGGCGGTAGCTCGCGCAACGATGCATCACGCACAGGTCAGGTCCTCGCTATGGGACGCGGACACATCTCGAATGAATCGAACGGCGCGTGGATCGGCGCCGGACTCGGCAGCACGTGGGATGGTGCAGAGTGGAGGAGCGTCAGACAGGCAGAAGCCGCCGCATGGATGAGGCGCGGTAATGCAACCTTGCTTCTATCTACGACTCCAACATCTGTCGATGACTCGATCAGGTACGCAGATACCGAGCTCGCTGCCGGTCTGAATGTCCAGCGTTTTGATTTCAGTGCATCTGGAGGTTTTCGCAGCGGCTCGCGTTTGCCGACTCTCGGCGGATCCGCAAAGTCATGGGGGAGCGTGAGCGTCACCGCGTGGCTTGCTCCGCGCATCGGTCTTGTTGCGAGCGGCGGAACTTATCCAGTCGATCTCACGCAGGGTTTTCCTGGAGGAAGGTTCATCTCACTCAGCCTGCGTTACGGAGTGCGGCGATTCACTCCCGCAAGCGAGCCTGTTGTCGAGATGCGCCCGACAAAAATGTTCGACATACGAAACGTCGATCGGTCATTGCGCACGATTCGGATCAAGTCCAGCAGTGCTCAAAAGGTAGAGGTGATGGGTGACTTCACTGACTGGTCTCCAGTGCAGCTAGAGAGTGGCGCTGACGGCTGGTGGACAGTGACGCTCCCGATCGAGCCCGGGCTGCATGAGATCAACATGAGAATAGATGGAGGAAAGTGGGTGGTGCCTCCGGGCCTGGCGCGGAAATCGGACGAGTTCGGTGGGTCCGTTGGGATCATTCTCATTTCGATGTGACCGCTGAGCAGGTGCGTGCAGTCTCTATTTGTGAGGGAAAATGAAATGAAATCTCCTGTGAATATTCGAGTGATTGGGTTGTGCGCTCTGCTCGTGTCCGGCATCGCCGGCGCTCAGACTCCGGCCTACGATCCTTCGGCGCGGCTTCGAGAGGTTCTTCCTGCGGACGTCGCACAACAGGTGCTTGCCACGATTGCGGATGCCCGGGCACACGAGCTTCCCGCACGTGCCCTGGAGCAGCGTGCTCTCAAGTTCGCGGCGAAGGGAGTCGAGCCGAAGCTCATTGCGCAGTCTGTCGTAGAGCAGAAGGCGCGCATGGAAAAGGCGAAGGATGTGCTCGATGATTCGCGCAGACCTTCGGGTGATGAAATAGAAGCCGGGGCTGAGGCCTTACGGCAGGGTGTCGATGGTGCTGCAGTGAGCGAGCTTGCGAAAAACGCTCCGTCCGGCCGCTCACTCGCAGTGCCGCTCTTTGTAATCGGGTCTCTGGTCGACCGGGGGCTTCCGTCTGATGAGGCACTCGCACGCGTCCTCGCGAGACTTCAGGCGCGGGCCTCCGACAGGGATCTCGAGAAAATTCCCGAGGGTCTTGGTGCTTCCAACAGCAACCGACCCGCAAACGCTGGCCGGCCCGTCAACCCGGGCAAGGCCCTCGGAGCTGGAAAAGCCGGTGGCGGACCACCTGCTGGTGTTCCCGCAAATGGTGGGAAGGGAGCCAAGCCAACTAATCCTGGAAAGGGAAAGAAGGGCTAAGGACAACAGCAACAGAACTCGGCTTCCAGCTTCCGGCCGTGAGTCACCGGCATCCGGCTAGTGCATTGATGTAAGCGGGAAGCGGGTGGCTTGCGGCAGGAAGCCGGAAGCCGAGTTCTGTTGCTGTTGTGTTCGTTGTAGCTCCCAAGGGTGCCAACCGTCATATTCGTGCATCCCAAAGCGCCCTGAGTCCCAACTGACCACGGATTTCTCTCCACAAATCGAAGAAATACTTGGCCCGGGCTATCGCATCGATCGCGAGCTCGGTGGCGCCGGCATGTCGCGTGTCTTCGTGGCGACAGAGCTCGAGTTCGACCGGCAGATCGTCATCAAGATTCTTCCACCGGAGCTTTCAGCTGGGCTCAACGTCGAGAGATTCCGCCGCGAGATACAGCTTGCGGCGCGACTGCAGCATCCGCACATCGTTCCGCTTCTCACCGCAGGGTCGAAAGGGTCGCTGCTGTACTACACCATGCCGTTCATCACAGGCGAGAACCTCCGCACGCATCTCGGCCGCCTGCGACAGCTTCCTGTCACCGATGCAACACGAATCCTGCGCGATGTTTGCGAAGCGCTTCGATACGCGCATGCGAAAGGCGTCGTTCATCGCGACATAAAGCCGGAGAATATTCTCATCTCCGAAGGGCACGCAGTGGTGCTCGACTTCGGCGTATCGAAAGCGCTTACGAGCAGTGTGTCGCATAAGGATCGCAACGAATCAGAGGATGTCGCGCTCTCAGCGCTCACGTCGCTGGGCGTCGCGCTCGGCACACCTGCATACATGGCTCCCGAGCAGGCACTCGCGGATCCGACTATCGATTCGCGCGCGGACATATACGCGCTTGGAATTGTCGCATATGAAATGCTCGCCGGCATTACGCCATTTCATGGGCTCACACCGGAGAGAACTCTTTCGGCGCAGGTAACGAGCAAGCCCGCTCCGCTTACCGAGCATCGTCCGCAGGTAGCACCTGGACTCGCCTCGATCATCATGCGGTGTCTCGCAAAGAGTCCTGCTGATAGATGGCAGACCGCAGGAGAGCTGCACGCTGCGCTCGAACCATACTCGATCACGAGCGGTGCGAACACTCCATTTGATCCCACGACAACATCGCGATGGTCACCTCAGCGGATCGCAGTTGCCGCTGGAATCGTTGGAGTGATTGCGACCGCTCTAATCGCAAGCACAATCGCATTCAATCGACGCAGTGAAGCGTTCACGGTCGGCAACAATCGTCAGATAACGAATGCTGCGGGAATGGAATTTCATCCGAGCATCTCACCTGACGGGAGAATGATTGCGTACATCGCTGGAGCGATAGGCAGAAGTCAGTTGTTCGTCCGGCAGATTGCAGGTGGGCGCGCGATACCACTCACTGATACGAGCATCGCTCCACAGTGGCCGCAGTGGAACGCAGACGGCACGGAGATTCTCTTCTCCAGTAACGGCAGGATCATGGCCGTTGCTGCGCTCGGCGGGCAGCCACGCCCGATACCCGGACTCAGTGGATTGAGTCAGTGCACCTGGTCTCACAAGGGCGATCGTGTTGCATGCGGACAACAGGGTGCGGGACTCGTTGTTTCAGGACCGAATGGAGAGAATCCGCAGAATCTCACGGGGCCCGACGCGGCAGGAGTGTTTGCGCCTGCGTGGTCAATCGATGACAGGATGATCGCGTATGCGCGCGGCTCGAGCGGATTTCTGAGTGGAGCTGACATCGGCAATATCGCGCCGTCGTCAGTGTGGATAGTGAAAGCATCGGGCGGTAAGCCTGTTCAGGTCTCGACCAGCACGCATCTCAACACTGCTCCGGCGTGGACAGCGGATGGTGCACTGCTCTACGTCTCGAATCTCGGCGGATCACGCGACGTATATGTGCAGCACCTTAAAGGTGATCTGTCGCCGCGCGGCGCACCGGTGCGACTCACTACAGGGCTCAATCCTCACACTATCTCCGTAAGTCGCGACGGAAAGACGCTCGCGTACAGCTCGTTCACAACGGTTGCAAATGTGTGGCGTGCGATGGATGCCGGTTCTGCCATAACGAATGCATCTCAAGCAAAGCCTGTAACGACAGGTAACCAGACTGTCGAGTACGGGACGGTTTCGCCCGATGGCCAGACGCTCGCATACGATTCGAATGTCAACGGCAATCAGGACATCTACACGGTACCGTTGAACGGTGGAGATCCGCAGCAGCTCACCAAGAATGAGTACGACGATTTCCATCCCGCGTGGTCGCCTGATGGCCGCGAGATCGCGTTCTACAGCCTGAAGAATGGGACGCGCGACATCTTCGTGATGAATGCCGATGGAACCAGTCTGCGCGCCATTTATGAAGGGCCGGGAGAGCAGCGGCTTCCAGCGTGGCACGGACCTGATGCGATCATCTATATGGTCTTTCCCGATTCTGTTTTCGAAGTGAAGCGGGCTGGAGGCGTGTGGGGAAAGCCAGCGCTGCTTACACACAACGGCACTGCACCAGCGATGTATTCGCCTGACGGCAAGTGGCTCATCCACATCGAGGAAGCGGGAATAGTCTGCGAGAATTGTCCCGCAGGAGCTTACATCGGCGCATCCGATGGCTCAGGATCGAAATTCATTCCGCTTCAGAATCCCGCAATTCTCACGAGCTCTGCGGGCGCAGGCCCATGGAGCAGAGACTCGAAGCATTTCTACTCCGCCGTGCGTGAAGCGGATGGAACATCATCGATATGGCAGATCCCTATAAACGGTGATCCAGAGCGGCGGATCATTCACTTCACGGATCCCACTCGCCAGCTCTATCGCTCGACGTTCGACGTGTTCGGAAGAAATTTCTATTTCACCGTCGGCGACAGGCAGAGCGATGTCTGGACGATGGAGCTCAAGAAGCAGTAGTGGCTGATCGACTCCCGGATTCATCCCGGATCGATCCGCCGCCAATTCCGCTCCCTGCAGGCGAGCGTCGGCTTGTGAATTCGCTGAGGACGCCGCATGCGGTGCAGCGATGGCTCAACAATCTTCCGTATAACACCGAGCCTGCAGGCGATACGATGCGCGGATTTCGCGGAGTGGTGCGCACACGCACTGCGCATTGTCTCGAGGCGGCGCTGTTCGCTGCAACGGTTCTGGAGCAGCATGGATATCCACCGCTCATACTTGGATTCGAGTCGATCGATCTTCTCGATCACGTGATTTTCGTGTATCGCACGAAGTCGGGCTGGGGATCCGTTGCGCGCTCGCGTGATCCAGGTCTTCATGGCAGGAAACCGCTGTTCAGGACACCGCGAGCGCTCGCTCTGAGCTATTCAGAGGGCTATGTCGATCATTCAGGAAGAATCAAAGGGTACTGCGTGCTCGATTTGCGTGTGCTCGATCCGTATGACTGGCGGTTGTCGGGTGGCAATCTCTGGAAAGTGGAAAGACTTCTACAGAATTGGCCTCACAGGCCAATCGTCTCATCGGATCGTCTATTTCGTGTGAGACACAAGCGGTACAAGGAGTTCATTCGAAAGAACGGCTACAAGCCCTGGAAGTATTTCAGGGGCCGGGAGCGCTGGACCGAGCTTCCCCCTGAGTTCAAAAGCCGCGGCTGATACTATATTCGGGGGCCGTGACTTCAGACCTTCAGAACCAGCTCCAGGAAATTCTCGGAAGTTCCTATCGTATCGACCGTGAGCTGGGCGGTGCGGGAATGTCGCGGGTGTTTGTCGCGACAGAGATCGAGCTGGGGAGACAGGTCGTAGTGAAAGTTCTGCCACCTGATCTCGCTGCGGGTATCAATGTCGACAGGTTCCGCCGGGAGATTCAGCTCGCTGCGAGATTGCAGCATCCGCACATAGTTCCGCTTCTCGCTGCAGGAGCGAAAGGATCGCTGCTCTACTATACGATGCCTTTCATAGCGGGTGAAAATCTTCGCACGCGTCTTACAAAGCGCGGCGAGCTCCCGGTTCAGGAAGCGACAAAGATTCTTCGCGAAGTTGCGGACGCACTGAGTTACGCGCATGAGCAGGGTGTCGTGCATCGCGACATCAAGCCCGAGAACATTCTCATCTCCGGCAATCACGCGCTCGTTCTCGATTTCGGTGTGTCGAAAGCGCTGAGCAGCTCTACATCCGAGACATCTACCGAAGGTCCGACACTCACATCACTTGGAATCGCGCTCGGCACTCCCGCATACATGGCTCCGGAGCAGGCAGCTGCTGATCCCAATGTCGATGCGCGGGCTGATATCTACGCTGTTGGCATTGTCGGATACGAGCTGCTTTCTGGCCGGACTCCGTTCGCCGGGTTGAATCAGCAGCAGACGCTTGCTGCTCACATTACGACAGAGCCGACGCCGGTTGCCCAGCATCGTCCACAGATCCCACCGGGACTGGCAAGCGTGATAATGCGCTGCATCGAGAAGCGGGCGTCCGACCGCTTTCAGAATGCAGACGATCTGTATGCAGCGCTCGAGCCCTACTCAGTCACGAGTGGATCGACAGCGCCGACGACAGCCGTACCTGCTGTCAGAAAACCGTTCAGGTGGACACCGCAGCGAATTGCAGTTGCAGCGGGAATAGCCGGCGTTGTCGTGATGGGATTCATTGCGAGCACGTTTGCATTCAGGAACAACTCGCCCGCCTATGTGGTTGGAGACACAAAGCAGGTTACGAATTTCGAGACGCTCGAAGTTCAGCCGAGTGTTTCACCCGACGGAAGAACTGTGGCGTATGCTGCGGGAGCTCCCAATGGATTCTTTCGTATCTATGTACGGCAAATGTCGGGTGGTCGTGCAATTCCCCTCACCGACAGCACGATCGACGCCGAATGGCCGCGTTGGAGTCCTGACGGATCGCGAATCGTTTATCTGAGTGGACCCGAGAATCGTACGTATTCAGTTCCCGCATTCGGCGGCGTCGCCACCGCGCTCGGCGATACGATGCACCTCCTGACGTGTGCGTGGTCAAACGCCGGCGACCGGATGGCGTGCAGCAACAACTTTCAGCGCGGCATCATTATCACGGATGCAAATGGCCGGTCTCCAAAGTTGATCCCGCAAACCGTCGGGAACGACGGAGCAAGCGCGCCCGCATGGTCTGCCGACGACAAGCTCATTGCATTTGTCAGAGGCAACCCGCTCTATCTTGGCGGCGGCAGCATCGGCAACATCGCTCCATCATCCATCTGGGTTGCGCGAGCTGACGGTAGCGACCCTGTTCGCGTCACCGAGAGCGCTCACCTCAATACGAGTCCTGTATGGACGCCAGACGGATCGCTTCTCTTCGTCTCTTCATTGAAGGGAAATCGCGACATCTATCTGCTCGGGATCGGGGACGATCTTAAAGCGCGCGGTGAGCCGGTTCGCCTGACCACAGGACTCAACGCCCACACCATCGCGCTCGACAAGACAGGAACCAAGGTCGTCTACAGCGTCTTCACGCCGAGCTCGAATATTTACACGGTGCCGGTCGATGGTGGTCCAATGCGGCGTGTGACGAGCGGCACGCAGACAATCGAAAACGTGAACGTGTCGCCGGATGGAAAATGGCTCGCGTACGATTCCAACCTCAACGGTAATCAGGACATCTACAAGGTTCCGGTTGCTGGCGGCGAGCCGGAGCAGCTCACGCACAATGGCGCAGATAATTTCTATCCGACATGGTCACCTGATGGATCACAGATCGCGTTCCACAGTCTCGTCAATGGCAACCGGGACGTCTTTGTCATGGACGCTTCTGGTGGAAACCTCACGCAGGTAACGAAAGCAAAGCGCGAAGAGCTGGGACCATCGTGGATAAATAATGGCAACGCAATTTTCTTCGCTGTATATCCCGACTCGACTTTCATGGTCGAGAAGACAAAGTCAGGATGGGGGACACCGAGGTTCATTGGAACGCTTCAGTTCGGAAATTCCAATGGACAAATCGCCGTTGCCGGAGCAGCGGAGAAGACAGTTTGCCCAACCTGTCCCGGTGGTGTCTATACGTTCGATGGCAGCAGGGTAGCTCCCAGATACCTTCCGACGCCGGAGATACGCAAGGTGTTTTCATATCCTGGCGGAATTGCAGTGTCGCCGACCGGCGCAGCGTATGCATCCATCGGGGAAAAAGATGGAAGCCAGTCGATATGGCGTCTCCCGATGAATGGGATGCCGGAGAAGCGCTTGCTGCGGCTGCCGGATCCGGCGCAGCAGCTGTTCAGAACGATGCAAATCACTGCCGACGCGAAGAACCTCTACTTCGTGATCGGGGACGTTCGCAGCGATATCTGGGTCATGGATCTCAGGAAGCAGTAATTAGTAACTACAAGTTACTAATAAATCCTGATCCATCTCTTTGCGAAGTAGCCCAGACCTCCGCCAACGAGCGCGCCCGTGCCTCCACCAAGCAGCAGACTGTAGAGCACAACAGTCGGGCGGTCGTTCTTGCAGCCATCCGGCTGTTCGCATGCAACGTTGAGGAGAACGAATCCAAACCCGGTGAGTATCGCTGTACCTGTTACACCACCGATGATTGCGCCACGCTTCCAGTAGTTGCCCTGCCGCCAGATGTCATTCACATCGTTGAAGAGAATCGCTCGCTGCTCACCGTTCTCGAGACCGAGAGCGAGGCCCTGATTGCTCATTCCCAGATAGTCGCCGCGCAGGGTCTGTCTTCCAGCTCGTACGCGCAGAACGGCGCCACTGTCGAGCCGTTCGAGAGCGACAGGCACTGATTCAGCGCGCTGAGCGCGCGCAGGCAATGGAAGAGCAAAGCACAAAGCGAGAAGCAGATATTTTCGATTCATGAGATAGAGTCTAATCCTTGTACGGATCGAATTCATGTGCGCCTGCCATTACAACGATGACCGGACGCAGTGTATGAATGACTTCGATGGTTCCTTTCTGGGCTGCGAGAACTTCCGGCAGTCTTCGATATGCCTGCGGCGCTTCGTCGAGCCCACCGCCCCGAAGGATGACTCCCTTCTCTTCCATCCACGAATCGAGCATCTCCTGCGATACGAGTCCGGGAGAAATAATCCGCGCGCGCGGACCCCATCCTTTTGTTTTGCCGCGCGCCTGCGTGCGCGACATCACTCTTCCCGCTCCGTGGACGGTCGAGTACAGCGCATCCTGCTGCAGCGGATTCTGCGATGCTCCCTGAACTATCACTGCATCGTCGCCCATCGATCCGCCGATGAATCCTTTCTGTCCGGGAAATGCCGGAGTCGCTCCTTTCCGCACGACGACGAGCTTCTCGCCGAACTGCTCTTCGACCCACGCAAAGTTGTGGTGATTATGAACCAGCTCGACTTCGTGTGCGCCAAGTATGTCGACGACTTTTCGCGCGACCCACTCTCGACCGGCATACGCGTATTCGCCGGCGAGATTCATGAGCGACCAGTAGTCCTGACCGATTGGCTGGTCGAGGTCGAGGATGGCATCTGATTCCTTTACGCGCTGTCCCCACTTTGCATTTGCAGCAAGCGCGAGAAATCCCGAAGCAATCGTGTGACCAAGTCCTCGCGATCCGAAGTGAACTCCAACCCAGATGCGTCCGTCAGCGCGATCGGCAAATACATCTACGTAGTGGTTTCCGCTGCCGACAGTCCCGAGCTGGCTGCGGGCTTTCGACTTGAGCTCGCGCGCTTCGCGCGGAAGGATTGACCATGCGTCGGATTTGAAAAGCGGATGATCATCGGGCGCATCGTTCGCACGATTGGTGCGGCCTACCCCAAACGAGATGGAGCGTTGAATCTCGTCAGCGATGAGCTCGAGCTCTTTTCGTGAAAACTCATCGATGAAGCGGTCAGTCCTGATTGCAGCATTGCCGCACGCTATGTCGTATCCAACTCCGGGCACCGAGACCTGGTTGCGGTACGCTGCGACTCCTCCGATTGGCATGAGATATCCGGAGTGTCCATCGGCCATGAGCGCTGCGTATGCTGCGCGCGAGGCTACATCGTCGAGCTGGGCGAGCGTGCGCTCGTCGTGATTGCCAAAGACTGCTGTGACTTTTCCGACTTCATGGACAAGATCTCTCATTGGACGTACGTCTCTGAGAAATCCGTGCCCCGTTAGTCAAGGCAACGCTGGACGCTAGTGTCGCCTTTAAATGGTCCAACAAAGTGAAGCTGAATTGCTATATTGACGGTGTATGAAAAATCCCCTCTCATCCATCACCTCGAAGATCTCTCCGAAGCGAAAGGAACAGCTCGAAAAAGCAGCGAAGATCACTGCGGGAACTGCAGCAGCGATCTGGGTTGTGCTGCAGCTACGACGTGAGCTGTATGGCCCGGGCGGAAGCAGGATGTCCCGCTACGACCGGACAGTCGATGACGTCTGGAGACGCGACTAAACCGGTGGGCGGTTCGAGTTCAGCGCTGCGAACATTTTCGGATTCATCGACTCGGCTTCGAGCCTGATCCGAAGCTCGCCATCCTGCCGCACGAGCAGCGCCGTGTATGAGAATGCGATACGGCGGCCGTCGAGAAGTCCCCAGTCGAACAACCCGATAACCATTACTGAGTCGGGACCGAGCACTTCGTAAGTCAGGTCACGCCACGCAAAATTCACGGGCGGTGACCACTGAGTCATGTATGCGGCGCGAATCAGCTCCCACGACTCGAGAGTCTTTTCTCCTTCTCCAACGCGGTACGCACCACGACGGTCGTACCTTGCCGCAATTGCCTGGCGGCGTCCGTTGCGAATGTCCTCGGCGTAGCCTGCCATGAATTCGCGTGCGTCGACGTCGATGAGCGCCTCGTTCTGGGCGCTTACGAGATCGCGCACCTGGAAAAGTGCGGGCAGAAAGAAAATGCCCGGAATGACATTATGGATGAGAGGGGTCATAACCGGATGGCCTATACAGTAGATAGAACGGCTCAATCCCGCAAACTTGAGCTCTGATCCCCTCCGAACATATCGAATGCCCTGCGGGTAGCATCGAAATCCGCTCCCCGTACATTAAGCCGCGCGAGACGGTAAGGTTTCTGCTGTTCCAATGGAGCGACGCCCAGGAGGGTGTAACGAATGAGCTTGCCAGCACAGGAGTATCCGGACCGCATCGGGTTGATGCCCGACGGCCCCCCGGCGTTTACGCCATACATCCCGCCATCCACGAGCCTCAGAGAGCTCACCCCCGTCCCCATCATCGTTGGAGCAATACTCGGTCTCGTCTTCGGGGCCTCGTCGCTCTACCTCGTGCTGAAGGTCGGACTCACCGTCAGCGCCTCGATTCCCGTCGCGGTCATTTCGATAACGCTGTTCCGTCTTCTCGCGAAACTTGGAGCGCGCGACGCGACCATACTCGAGCACAACATTGTTCAAACTGCGGGCTCGGCAGGTGAATCGATCGCATTCGGTGTCGGCGTTACGATGCCCGCGATTCTCATTCTCGGATTCGATCTCGAATTCACTCGCGTGATGCTCGTCGCAGTGCTGGGTGGATTGATTGGAATCCTGATGATGATTCCACTCCGTCGCGCGCTGATCGTTGCGCAGCACGGAGTTCTGAAATATCCGGAAGGCACTGCGTGCGCTGAAGTTCTCAAGGCAGGCGCATCTCAGGAATCCAGAGCGTCCGCATCAGAAGAAGCGAGGCGCGAGCAGGAAAGACTCGGCGGTGCAACGAGTGCGACGACAATCTTCACCGGCTTTGGTCTCGCACTTCTATATAAGACGGTCATGGTAGCCTTCCAGGGATGGAAGGAAGTGCCACAGAAAATTTTTGGCGCTCCGTTCCGAAACGCGTCAGTCGCAGTCGAGATATCGCCTGAGCTGCTCGGTGTCGGTTACATCATCGGCCCACGCATCGCGTCGATCATGTGCGCAGGTGGCGTCCTCGCATATCTCGTTCTGATTCCGATGATCAGTTACTTCGGCGATGCGCTCGCGGTGCCGCTCGCCCCCGAGGGCACGGCACTGATCAGGGACATGGATCCCGATGGAATTCGCAATGCATACGTCCTCTATATCGGAGCCGGTGCTGTTGCAGCAGGTGGAATCATATCGGTCTTCCGCTCATTGCCGACTATCTGGCACGGCATGCGTGAAGGACTCAAGGATTTCAGCTCTACAAAGGCAGTCGATACAGCCGCAATTCCGCGAACTGATCGCGACATTCCGATGAAGTGGGTGCTGCTAGGAATCATCGCACTCGTAGTTGCAATTGCATTTGCAAGCCCTCTGTACGTAGGTGGAACCAACATAATCACGAGGCTTGCCGCTGCGATTCTCATCGTGGTCTTCGGTTTTCTCTTCGTCACAGTCTCGTCGCGACTTACGGGAGAGATAGGATCGTCATCGAATCCGATTTCAGGAATGACAGTCGCGACACTGCTTCTCGCATGTCTCACGTTCGTCATTCTCGGATGGACCGGCAGCAATTATTACGTGACTGCACTTTCGATCGGCGGCATTGTGTGCATTGCTGCATCGAATGGCGGCACAACGTCTCAGGATCTCAAGACGGGATATCTCGTCGGATCCACCCCCAAGTATCAGCAGATTGCAATTCTTGTCGGCGCTCTCGTCTCCGCACTCGCGCTCGGACCTATTCTTCTCAAGCTCAACTCCGCCGGCTCGGTATATGTCCCGATCGGTACGACTATCGAAGGCAAAGCTGTTGGGGCACTGCAGCCCGGTGAGAAGGCCAACGTCTCGCAGCTGAGCGGACGTCGCGAGAGAATCGAAGGAATTCAGGCAGCCGGCGCACCTGATACGAAAGAGTATCTCGTGTGGCATCGGCAGGATCCATCCGGCGGAAACGCCGAGAAGTATCTCGTCGATGACAGCGGGAACCCCGTGTACTACGTCGATCGTGGTATCAACGGAACGATTCGCACTCTGCCGAACGGCCAGACAATCACATCGAAGTTCGACGCTCCGAAGGCGACGCTCATGTCCTATATCATCAAGGGCATCCTGGGCGGAAAGCTTCCATGGGCACTTGTGCTGCTGGGCGCGATGATCGCCATAGTGCTCGAGATGTCGGGAATTCCGTCGCTCGCATTTGCAGTCGGCGTTTATCTCCCGCTCTCATCGTCGTCACCCATTCTGCTCGGCGGATTGATCCGCTGGGGTGTCGACAAGTGGATCGCCCGCAAGCACGCGGGCAAGAATCTCACCGAAGACCAGCTCATCGCCGAAGGTGACAAGAGTCCGGGCGTTTTGATGGCTTCGGGGTATATAGCAGGAGGGGCAATCGCCGGAATCATCATTGCATTCCTTGCAGGTGTTCCAGCGATGGCGGGCTTCAACACCCGCATCGAGGCGTTTGGCGAGGCGAATCCGCTTCGTAACGGCCCATCGTCCGATCTCTTAGCGATGGTGCCCTTCATCATCCTGATGATCATTCTCTATATGACCGGCCGCGAAAAGCTCCTCGCCGCGAAGCCGGGTGCACAATCGTGAGGAACCGGATTTACATGAACAAATTCAGAATCCTGCCGGTGATCGCAGCTGGCGTAGCGATCACGGCATGTCAATCGACACAGTCAGCAACTACAACGACTCCCGCACCGGTGCAGTCGTCCGCTGCTTCACTTCCCGCCACCAATCCGTTTGCTGCGACAAGCACACTTCCCTATCAGGCGCCGGATTTCACGAAGATCCACGACTCTGATTACGAGCCTGCGATCCTTGCGGGAATGGCGCAGAACCTCGCGGAGTTCGAAGTGATAGCCAATCAGACCGCGGCGCCGACTTTTGACAACACGATTCTCGCCGCCGAGAAGGCCGGTGCGCTTCTGTCTCGTGTTATGAAGGTCTTCAACGCAATCACCAGCGCCAATATCAACGATTCGCTTCAGGCCGTTCAGGAACGCGTCGCGCCGAAGCTCGCAGCTCACTCTGACGCGATCGTCCTTAACGACAAGCTCTTTCAGAGGATAAAGAGTCTCTACGATCGCCGTGAGACACTTGGCCTGGATCCGCAGCAGAAGCGGCTTGTCGAGGTCTATTACACGAACGCGATTCATGCCGGCGCCAATCTCTCTGAAGCGGACAAGGAAAAGCTTCGAGCGCTGAACCAGGAAGAGGCGAAGCTCACAACTGATTTTTCAAACAAGCTGCTCGCTGCAACCAAAGCCGGCGCGGTTATTGTCGACGACGTAAAGATGCTCGACGGCTTTGGTCCGAACGAGATCGCTGCCGCTGAAGCGGCGGCGAAGCAGCGCAATCTCACAGGCAAGTGGGTGATCCCGCTCCAGAACACCACACAGCATCCCGCCCAGGCCATGCTCAGGAATCGCGCGCTGCGCGAGCGGTTGTTCATGGCGTCGACAATGCGTGCAGAGCATTCAGATTCCAATGACACGCGCGGCATCGTAAAGCGCCTCGCCGAGCTGCGGTCGGAGAAAGCGAAGCTGTTCGGGTTTGCTAACTATTCGGCGTATGCTCTCGACAACCAGATGGCCAAGAATCCGCAGAATGCACTCAAGCTTCTCACGGATCTCGTTCCCGCGTCGGTGGCCCGAGCCCGCTCAGAGATTGCCGACATGCAGAAGCTGATCGATTCGCAGAACGGCGGGTTCAAGCTCGCACCATGGGATTATCAGTATTACGCGGAGCAGGTTCGAAAGCAGCGATATGATCTCGACGAGAATCAGCTCAAGCCTTACTTCGAGATGAACAACGTTCTCAAGAACGGCGTGTTTTTCGCTGCGAACAAGCTCTACGGCCTCACGTTCAAGGAGAGAACGGACATTCCCGTCTATCATCCTGACGTGAAGGTGTATGAAGTGTTCGACGCAGATGGAAAGCCGATGGCTCTCTTCTACGCTGATTACTACAAGCGTGACGAGAAGGGTGGCGGCGCCTGGATGGATAACTTCGTCGACCAGAATGGAATCACTGGTACCAGGCCGGTTGTGTTCAACGTTGCAAACTTCACCAAGCCTGCAGCGGGACAGCCGGCACTGCTGACGTTCAGTGATGTGACGACCATGTTCCACGAGTTCGGGCATGCGCTGCACGGCATGCTGTCAAACATCAAGTATCCGACGATCTCCGGAACGAACACTCCGCGCGACTACGTCGAGTTCCCCTCACAGTTCAATGAGAAGTGGGCACTCGATCCGACCGTCTTTGCGAACTATGCCAAGCACTATCAGACTGGCGCGCCAATGCCGCAGGAGCTCGTGACGAAGATCAAGAACGCAAAGACGTTCAATCAGGGATACGGAACCACTGAATACCTGGCTGCGTCACTGCTCGATATTGCATGGCACATGATTCCGCCGGGCACTCCGCAGCAGGATGTCGATGCGTTCGAGACTGCAGCGCTCAACCGATTCAACATCGGACTGCCCGAGATTCCGCCTCGTTATCGCACGACGTACTTCTCTCACATCTGGCCGGGAGGTTATGCGTCGAGTTATTACGCGTATCTGTGGTCAGAGGTGACCGCTGATGATGCGGGCGCGTGGTTTGACGAGAATGGCGGACTCACTCGCGCGAATGGACAGAAGTTCCGCGACATGATCCTGTCGCGTGGATCGTCGCAGGATCTTGGCAACCTGTATCGCGCGTTCAGAGGACGTGATCCTGACGTGAAATTCCTGATCGAAGCACGTGGTCTCAACAACCCGATAGAAAAGGGCAACTAACCCTGGAGACAAACCAGATTTTAGTTGCCAGTATGAAGATGCCAGTTGCCAGTTTTTTATTCTGGCAACTGGCATCTTCATACTGGCAACTAAAATCTGGTTTGTCTAAAGCGTTATCGGACTACTCCATCCACTGCCGCAATTCTTCGCGCAGGATGCGCAGCGCCTTTCCCATCTGCGCTTCGACAGTCTTTATGGAAATTCCGAGCGCGACAGCGATCTCGGAATACTTTAGACCGTGCGTTCTGCTCATCTCGAAAATCTCGCGACATCGCTCGGGCAGACTGTCGATCGCGCGTCGCACTGTTGCCTGCATTTCGTCTTCGACCACGTGAGCGTGCGCAGTGGACTCGACTGATTCAGGCCGGCGCGCATACGGCTCTCCCGCTTTAGTCACGCGCTCGTGCCGGACATGATTCAACGATCGATTGCGCGTCGATTGAAACAGGTACGCCTGCGGTGAGCTGTCATCTGCGAGACCCTCGCGCCTCTTCCACAGCTCGAGCAAAACGTCCTGGACGATTTCCTCAGCTACCGCGCGCGACTGAACGATCGACTCCGATGCTCTCACGAGCGATGGATACCAATCGCGAAACAGCGCATCGAATGCGGCTTCATCTCCCCTTCTGAGGCGGTCCAGCAGCTCCCTGTTATCCAGAATCGCAGTCGGTTGAAGTGGCGATACTCCTTGACCTGCAGCAATTTAGGGGATCGTAGGGTATTGTATCGCTCGCGTGTTGGGTTGGGTATGACGGATAGCATCTCGGGAACACAATCGGACGGATCGCACCAGTCTCCAGACTGGGAAGCGATCGCGCGGGAGCTCACTGGAGAGAGCCTTCCGGGCGACAGCGCGCGCGTGACCCCGGCTGATCGTGAGATGCTCGCGTCGATGGAAAGAATTCTTTCCACTGTGAGTGCACCTCCAGCAGATATCGATGTCGAAGCTGCGCTCGCAACAGTAAAGGCGCGGCCTGATTTCAGAGCACGCGACGTGATACCACTCCGTGTAGATCGAAAGGCAGAACCGGGCAGACGCACACGGTGGATTGTACCGATGCCTGCTATTGCCGCTGCAGCGGTTCTCGCTGTTGGCGTTGCAAGCTGGATGGCGTACAACAATCGGCTCGCGGCAGGATCCGTTGCAGCTGTTACCGGAATGCACGGAACAGGAGTTGGCATTCGCGATTCGCTCACTCTGTCAGACGGAACGAGAATCGTTCTCGGACCACTCAGCTCAGTGACGATTCCAGACGATTTCGGTAAGGAATCACGCTCGATCGAGATTCACGGTGACGCATGGTTCGACGTTATTCACGATGAAGGCAAGCCGTTCACTGTCCGCGCAGGGAATGCAGCAATTGTCGATGTCGGGACTGTGTTCACAGTGAGCAGTGATAACTCGGGCGGGGTTTCCGTTTCGGTCACGGAAGGAGCTGTCTCGCTGAGGCAGGTGAACACGCCAGCCAGCCAGGGGGTAATTCTCAAGGCGGGAGACAAGGGGCACCTCGAGCTCGATGGGCGCGTGATGTCTGAGCGTGGCGCGGTCACGAGTGATGACATAGCTTGGCGTGACGGACATCTTGTCTTCCGTGAAGCAACGCTGGCTGACGTCGCAGGCTCGCTGAGAAAGTGGTACGGCATCGAGATGAAGATTGCAGATCAATCGCTCGGCGATCGGCATCTCACTGCTACATTCTCCGGTGAATCTCCTGAACGCGTTCTCGAGACCATCGAGCTCGCGCTTGGCGCAGAAATAGAACGGCGCGGCGATACTGCTGTTGTTCGTC
>DASUXX010000025.1:0-5120 GCA_036377755.1 Gemmatimonadaceae bacterium | reverse complement strand
GGAAGCTCGTCCTCTATAACGGCTCGTCGACATCGAGACTGCCGTATTCGACAACGACGCTTTCCGGAACAATTACAAACTCATGCAATGGCAGGGGCGTGGTTGTCATATCGTACGGTGTTAACGGTATCGAGAACGGATCGCCTGATGGCTTCGCGCTCATCGACGCAAGCGGCAACGTCGTAGAGTTCCTCTCATACGAAGGCTCCTTCACCGCAGCGGGAACTGCTCCCGCGAGTCCCGCCGCAGGGATGACGTCCGTTGATATCGGCGTCGCGGAAAACGGCGAGGCAGTTGATGCGACCACAGGAGTGCAGTCACTCAAGCGCAACGGCTCGGGTGCGTGGAGCGGTCCATCACCGAACAACTTCGGCGTGTGCAATGACGAGCCGCCGGGCAGCGTCGCGACTGTCGCGATTTCGCCCGACAGTGCAACGGTGTTCGTCGATGCGACGGTTCAGCTCAGCGCTGCTGCGAAAGATTCTGCAGGAGCGACTGTCGCTGATGCAGCAATTACATGGTCGAGCCTGAATCAGCCTGTTGCGACTGTCAGTGCGACGGGCCTGGTCACCGGCGTCGCGCCAGGAAATGCGCTCATCGTTGCCGCCTCCGCAAATGGAAAAGCAGACACGATCACCGTTCGTGTGACAACGCCGACTGTTGATCCGGCAGGGCCGGTGTTCGTGTCGGAAATTCACTACGACAACGATGGCACTGACACCGGCGAAGCCATCGAGATCGAAGGCCCGGCGGGAAAGAATCTTACAGGATGGAGCGTCGTTCTCTACAACCAGACCGGCGGCGCCGTTTACAACACGCGAGTGTTGAGCGTTACGATTCCTGATCTCTGCAATGGTCGTGGCGTTGTCGTCGTCGATTATCCGTCGAACGGAATCCAGAACGGACCGGAAGACGGATTTGCGCTCGTCAATAACAATGGACAGGTAGTCGAGTTTCTCTCGTACGAAGGAACTCTGACGGCAACGAACGGACCCGCTGCAGGACAGCAGTCTGTCGATATTGGAGTCTCTGAAGGCACCAGCAGCCCGGTAACAAAATCTCTGCAGCGCGATTCAGCCGGCACATGGTACGGCCCTTACAACAGTACCATGGGCGCCTGCAATCCAGCGCAGCTGCCCCCACCGGCTATCTCGTTCACCGGTCGCTTCCCCACTGACGTGCCGCTGCCCGTTGGATTCCAGGATCAGCTCTTCGCATCGCTCGTCGATGCGCGTGGCGACACGATCCACACGACCTTCACGTGGTCAAGTGAGACACCTTCGATTGCGACGATCGACACCGCAGGTGTGATGACTGCGCTTTCCGCAGGCTCTGCAATATTCCGCGCGACTGCGGCGACAGGCATTACTGCAACCTGGACGCTTCCGACAATAGTCGCGACTGCGAGCGCAACCGCGATGTACGGCAACAATACCGAGTTCGGAGCTCCGACCGATTCGGATCCGAGCGATGATTTCATCATCACGCATCCGGAGTACACCACGTCGTTCAGCGCAACACGCGGCACTCCGAACTGGGTGAGCTACGATCTCGACGCAACACACTTTGGCGCACAGGATCGCTGCGATTGCTTCACGTTCGATCCGGCAGCGGCTGGTCTCATGACGCCGTACACGACGAATGCATACACAGGATCCGCAGCAATCAACGGATTCAGCATCGATCGCGGTCACCTCGCGCGCTCATTCGATCGCACGTCGGGAAGCCTCGACAATGCGTACACGTTCTACTTCAGCAACATCGTTCCGCAGGCCTCCGATCAGAACCAGGGTCCGTGGGCAGCGATGGAAACTTTCCTGGGCGATCTCGCGCGCTTCCAGAACAAGGAGGTCTACATCGTTGCTGGCGTCGCCGGCAGCAAAGGCACCCTCAAGAATCAGGGAATCGTGACCATCCCCGAGTACACATGGAAGGTCGCACTCGTGATGCCTCGCGATCAGGGTCTCGATGACGTCGACAGTTACGACGATGTCCAGGTCTACGCCGCTGTGATGCCGAACGTTAACGGCATTCGCAACGTCGACTGGCACACCTATCTCACGACCGTTGATTCAGTCGAAGCTCTGAGTGGATACGATCTTCTCAAGCTTCTGCCTGATCCGATCGAGATTGCAGTCGAGAGCAACACTGTTCCGCCTGTTGCTGTCGTCGACGGGCCTTACACCGGCTACCTGCCGGGTGAGAGCATCAACATGAGCGCTGCGGGATCGAGCGACGCTGATGCAGGCCAGACGCTCACCTACGCCTGGAACTTTGGTGATGGCTCGACTGGCACCGGCGTCAACGTCTCGCATGCGTACGATTCCGCGGGCACGTACAACGTGCAGCTCATCGTTACGGATCCGCTTGGGCTTGCTGATACTGTTACGACGACTGCGACGGTGAAGACTCAGTCGCAGGGAACCAGCGAGCTTGCGACGATGGTGTCGCAGCTCCTCAACAACTCGAAGATCAGCAAGGGCAATGCGACGTCATTGTCCGCGAAAATAACTGCGGCGCTGGCGTCGTTCGATAGCGGCAATTCAACCGCTGCCGTCAATCAGCTCAACGCTTTGCTCAATGAGATCAACGCCATGGTCGCATCCGGAAGACTCTCGGCGTCGGATGCTGCACCTATGATCACACTGATTAATCGAATTATTGATTCAGTGTAGCAGTATGCGGTAATGGGTTTTGGGTTCTTTGAGGTCGTGTGTCGTGGGTCGTGATGTCATTGGTTCTGGGTACCCCGGACCAACGACCTCACGACCCATGACACAAAACCTCAAGAAACCCAAAACCCATTACCCAGCTACGATGGATCGCTCAACCATACTCGAAGTTCTTCCGGCGATTCGATAACCCGCTCCTGCTCAGTAAGCGCACGATGCTTCTGATCGGCGTCGTACCCGGTAGGCTGCCCGGTCTCGCGACGGACAACCCACGAGCTCTCAGGATTACGATCACGCCCGCTCATGAGCGACCGGGGCGATGAGCCAAGCAGGCCGGCAACCGCAGCGTAAGTTGCGCGCTGATGGTGACGGTTGAGCTCGGTAAGAATAGAGTCGAGCGTGTGAGCTTCTGCGGTAACAGCGGCTGTCATAGGATCGTTCTCCGTTGAGTCGTGTTGTGTGACACGAAAGCTGTCACTCGATCCCTCGAACACGACAACGAACAACGACGCCAGTTATCGAATCAGCTCATCTCCAATCCGCACGACATCGCGTACGAGATCATCGAAATCTGCGCGCGTGCTGCGATGATTCACATTCGCGACACGCAGTGCAAACTTGCCGCCGATTCTCACACCAGAAGGAACAGCAAGGCCATCCTCCTGCAGCCGCACGAGAATGTTCTGGTTGATTTCGTCGAGCTCGTCTGCCGAGGCTCCCTCTTTCACATATCTGAAGCACACGATGTTCAACGGGACGGGCGCAGCGAGCTCGAGGGATTCTTCCTTCTCGACGATATGCGCCAGGTACTTCGCCTGCGCGACATTCTTCTCGATCATTCGCGCATACTTGTCGAACCCGTATGATTTGATGCTCATCCACGCCTTCAGTGCGCGGAATCCGCGTGAAAGGTCGATGCCGAGGTCGCTGAACAGGTAGCCGCCAACCGCGACACCACCGGGCAGCGCAGCGAGATAGCTCCCCTGAACCGCGAATGACTGCATGTGCTTCTCCGCGTTTCGCACAATCACACACGCCGCGTCGAAATTCACCGACATCCACTTGTGCAGGTCGAACGCGAGCGAGTCAGCGCGATTCATCCCCTTCACGAGCGGCCGCAAGTCGTCAGACAGGCCCGCCATCGCTCCGAAAGCCCCATCGACATGGAGCCACAGACCTTCTTCTTCACAGATATCCGCGATGGTTTCGATATCGTCGATTGCGCCCGTTGCAACAGTTCCTGCCGTTGCAACGACCATCACAGGCCGCGCACCCGAGTCGCGATCTGATCTGATGAGGTCTCTCAGGTGCCCGGTGTTCATCGAGTAGTCGTCATGTGTCCTGACTTTTCTGAGCGCGGTGCGGCCGAGCCCGAGCACACCCATCGCCTTGTCAACGGAGTTGTGTACCTGCTCCGACGCATACACGTATGGTTTTTTCACCATCTCGGCGAGCCCTGCCTCGACGCTGCCGAGCACCGCATCCCTGCCTACGGTAAGGCATGTGAGATTCGCAGCGGATCCACTCGTAACTAGCAGACCTGTCGCTTCCGCGGGAAAACCGAACACTTCCTTGAACCAGTCGATCACCTGCTTTTCGACGTACGCGGACGACTGTTCGAATCCGCCTGCATTCGTGTTCATCGACGACGCGAGCATATCGGCGAGCATTCCAACCGGCGTGCCGCCGCCGATTACCCACCCCCAGAACTTCGGATGCCGGTTGCCCAACGCATACGGCTCGACGTTCTCGCGATAGCTCTCGTACACGTCTTCGAGAGATTCTCCTGACCTCGGCGCACTGACCTTGAGACTCGCCTTGGCGGAATCCGGCAGTCTTTGCCAGACGTGACGGGATCGCACACGCTCGAGATCATCGAAGACATCGTCGAGCATGCGATGACCAAGCTCCCTTATTTCGTTCCAGTCGCCCGGATCGAGTGTTTCGTTGTCTCCTTCTGATTGGCTCATGTCGTTATTTCGAAGCGAGGCGTCTCACGAGTCCATCGAGGAACGCGAGGCCATCGTAGAAAGACTTTGTTCTCAGCTTCTCGTCGCGGCCGTGCGCATTCGATTCCCCCGGCAGCGCGAATATTCCGCTAACGCCGTAAGTCGGAATGCCGACTGCACGCAGAAACCGTCCGTCCGTTGCACCGGCCAACATCGACGTAACGATAGGAATGTCCCCATAAAGCTTTTTTGTCATCTCGGTCGCTGCCGACATCAACTCGGGAACGACAGGATCGGTTCGCGTCGGGAATTTCTCCCGTACCGAATCAGCGTAGGTAATCCTGATCGCTGTGTCGGCGAGAACGCGATGCAGGGTGGCAAGAGTTTCGTCCGCGCTCGACGTCGGCACAATTCTGCAGTTGACATTTGCCGTCGCCGTTTGAGGCAATGCATTCTCCGCATGACCACCGTTGAGAAGCGTGGCGACACATGACGTCCT
>DASUXX010000024.1:0-5919 GCA_036377755.1 Gemmatimonadaceae bacterium | reverse complement strand
GCGGGTATCAGATATCGCTTCGTAATCGTCGGTGACGGGCCGGAGCGCGCGCGTCTCGAAGCTGCAATGCCGCATGCTCTATTCGAAGGACATCAAACCGGTGAAGTGCTCGCAGCTGCATACGCGTCGTCCGATGTATTTCTATTTCCGAGCGATACTGAAACCTTTGGAAACGTGACGCTCGAAGCACTGTCATCCGGACTTCCCGCTGTGGTCGCTGATGCAACGGGCAGCAATGCCCTCGTAAGTGAGGGCGTCAATGGATTTCTTGCACGCCCGCGTGATTCACAGGATTTTCTCGAGAAGACAAGGCAGCTCGTTGTCGATTCAGATTTGCGCCGCCGGATGTCAGCTGCCGCGAGAGCCAGCGCCGAACCCTACGAGTGGAGCCAGGTGCTCGGCCGCATAGTATCGTATTACTCCGAGCTGACATGAGGCTGCTGTTCGTTTCGCACTCGCTGCCACCTGAAGGGCGTCCGATGGAAAATGTCGGCGGGATGCAGCGCGTCGCTATCGATCTCCACGACAGTCTCTCAGCGCACAGCGGCGCAGATGTGCGAATGCTCGTGCTCAGGAGCAGCTGGAAGGAAACCGGTTACCGCACCCCGCTGTTTCTTGCAAAAGCATTGCGGGAGATAAGACGACTGGCGCGCGCGAGGGAGATCGACGCAATTCTTTTTTCGTCGATGCTCACCGCGACGCTGACTGTTCCGCTCAAGCCGCTCCTCAAGCGGAATGGAATCTTCGCCGCAGCGATCGTGAATGGCCTCGACGCGACCACGCCAACCTGGCCTTATCCACTTCTCGTTCGCCAGACGTTCAAGGCGCTCGATCTCATTCTTCCGATAAGCCGCGCGACTGAAGACGCATGTGCGCTCCGCGGACTCGATCGATCGAAGAGCAAAGTCATTTCACTCGGTATTCGAGATGACCGGTTCAATCCGGATCGCGATCGTAGTGAGGCGCGAAGCGAGCTCACGCGTGCGCACGGCAACGCGAAGCTGATTCTCGCCTCGGTAGGCAGACTCGTTCCGCGAAAAGGCGCAGCGTGGTTCATTGCGAACGTTCTTCCGCTTCTGCCAGATGACGTTCTCTATCTCATTGCCGGCGACGGTCCCGACAGGACTCGTATTTCCGAGATGATCACGCAATACAGGCTCACCTCGAGTGCAAAACTCCTTGGCGCCGTAACCGACGACGAGCTCGAGACCCTGTATCACGGTGCCGATCTCTTCATGATGCCCAACATTCCGGTACAAAACGACATGGAAGGCTTTGGTCTGGTAATGCTCGAGGCCGGGATGTGCGGCCTTCCAACAATCGCATCGAACATCGAAGGCATTGCCGACGTTATTCGCGACGGCGAGAACGGACACCTCGTGCCGGCCGAGGATGCGGGAGCGTTTCGCGACGCGATAATGCGCTATTACGAAAATCCCGCACGGCTCGCTCCGTTCTCGGAGCGTGCGCGCGCCTACACGACGTCTACATTTGGCTGGGCTGCAGTTATTGAACAGTATCTCAGTGCAATACGGTCACGACTGAGCTAGAATCAGCTCACGAACCCTTCACGCCGACTCCATGCGTAAATCGCTTTTTATCATCTCTTTTCTTGCTTTCCCATCGGTACTGACAGCACAGGATAAGCCGGTCGACTGGGATGCGCTCGCAAAGGAAGGCCAGTCGATTCTGTCCAGCTATCTCCGGATCAACACGACGAATCCGCCTGGAAACGAGATGCTCACGGCGCGTTTCCTCAAGAACATTCTCGATCGCGAAGGCATCCCCGCGCAGATCCTCGACAGCGCCGAGCTCGGCGGCAATCACGCAAATCTCTATGCGCGCCTGAAAGGCAACGGCTCGAAGAAGGCTATCGCATTGCTTCATCACATGGACGTGGTACCGGCAACGCCTTCCCAATGGACCGTCGATCCATTTTCTGGTGAAGTGAAAGACGGATACATCTGGGGCCGTGGCGCAATCGACATGAAAGGCGAAGCTGTCGCGCACCTGATGGCGATGATCGCTCTCAAGCGATCCGGAGCGCCGCTCAACCGCGACATCGTGTTCATCGCCAATGCCGACGAGGAATTCACGTCAACCGGCGGACTCGTCTTCGTCAAGAATCACGCTGACCTGCTTAAGGACGTCGAATATCTCATAACCGAAGCGACGGAGAATTCCGTCGTTGCCGGAAAGATCAAGTACTTCGCCGTGGGTGTCGCAGAAAAGAGAACGTTCTGGCAGAAGCTCACCGTCAAGGGAGTTCCGTCCCATGGCTCTCGCCCGACAAAGGGCAATCCGGTGCCGAGGCTCGTTGCAGCACTCGACAAGATTGCGAAGTATGAGACGCCGCTTCACGTCACGCCGGGTGTCGACAAGTATTTTCGCGACATAGCAAGACTGTATCCGGAGCCGCGGCGCACGTGGCTCTCGAACGTCACGAAAGCTCTCGAAAACAAGGAGGCGAGAGAGTGGATACTGAGCGACGTCTACTGGAATGCGTATCTCCGCAACACCATATCGCTGACCGGATTGACGGGCTCGAACAAAACGAACGTCATTCCGCCGGAAGCATCAGCGGAGATCGACATTCGGCTGCTGCCTGATACCGACCCGGAGAAACTTCTTGCCACTCTCAAGGGGATTGTCGGAGATACCGCGGTGCACTGGAGCACAATCCTCGAGCCAAAGACACCCCTGGAATCTCCGATCGACACGGAGCTGTTCCGCGCAATCGAGCGAGCTGCAAAAGATCGAGCTCCTGATGCGTTCGTGACGACACCGATGCAGACTGGCGCAACGGATCGCCCGACCTATCGCAAGCTCGGAATCATCACATATGCAATCGACCCGTTCCTCACCGAGCAGGCAGAGCGGCAAATGGGAGTGCACGGCAACAACGAGCGTCTCTCGGTTGCGAACGTGGGCTTCGGTATCAAGTACGTGCACGACATCCTTCGCTACATTCAGTAACCGTGACTGCAAAACCTGAAGCGTGGCAGCGCGGACCGGTTGAGGGTGTGCCGGCTCTCCTTCAACCAGTAGCGCACGCGCTGCTCAACGCACAAGAGCAAGTTGAAGAAGCCATTCGGGATCTCACTCCTCAACAGCTCGCAACGCGGCCCAATGGCGCCGCGTCGATCGAGTATCACGTGCGTCATGCTATCGGCAGTCTCGATCGGCTTTTCACGTATGCGCGAGGCGAATCATTAACTGATGACCAGCGTGCTTATCTGAAAGCAGAAGTGAGCCCGCTCGAAGGCGGCATCAGCCCTGGGGATTTATTCACGATGCTGCAGCGCGGAATTTCGAAAGCAATCGAACAGCTGCGACATACAGATGAATCGGCACTCACCGAGCCGCGCGAGATTGGACGGGCGAAGCTCCCGTCCACTGCGATCGGTCTCTTGTTCCATGGTGGCGAGCACACTGCCCGCCACGCAGGACAGGTTGTGACAACGGCGAAGATCGTTCGCGGTACCGCTAGTTGAGCGGCGCCTTCATCGCTGCTTCGAGGATCGGATCACGCCCCGCGGCGTAATCGCTGAATGTGAGCTGAACCGGAATCTTTGGCTGAATGATCTCACGCTTGTCGCGTGAGTCCAGGTATTGATGCCAGAGCGTCGATACGCGGAACGTGACTTTGCTGTTAGGCAACACAATACGATATGAATCGCCAAAGTGATTTCCCTTCGACGCGCTTGGCTCGCCGACAAACCTTGCGTTGGTGTATTTCATCAGCTCGGTGACGAGCATCTGTGCAGCAGACCACGTTCGCCTGCCTGTAAGAACGTAGAATCTGCCCGGCACATCGTATTGTGACTTGATGAGCGGTAGCAGGATCTGGCGATTGAATGATCCGTTGCCTCCGCCATTGAGGCGCAGGTCGAGCACGAGACGTTCCGCCCCCGCAGAATCAGCGGCGGCGATTGCGCGCTTCATGAACACGTTCAGTGAATCATTCGACTTCTGCTGAATCGTGTTGACCTCCATATACAGCGCCTTCGTCTCCGGGAGGTAGCTGTACCAGTACGTGTCGATGCCTTTGCTCAGCCAGAGGGGCGCGGGTGCTGCGTCACGTGCATCGACCCATCCTGAGCGTGGCAGCCAACTCTTGTCGGCGTCGCCAGTGAGCATCGGGAATAGGCCGGAAGAGCGGAGCTTCACGGTTTGGGATTTTCCGCGCACATCGAAGGTCATGTCTGCTTCGTCAGGCTGTGCGGAAATTCCAGTCGCATGAAGTATCTCAGGCATTACGAGAAAGAATGGCGCGAACGCGCGGATTCCCATCTCGTTGTCGCGACTGATAAGTGGTGTGACGCGCGCTATCGCTGAATCGACATCGAGACTGCCGATTCTCGTGACCCGTGCGCCGAGTAGTGATTTGTGCGCAGAATCGGCGGCACGCACGCGGAGACCATCGTCGAACCAGTACAAAGCGACAGGCAGAGTGTGAAATGCGATCAAGCTGTCGCGCCAGGGACCGATGTTCGAGTGGCCGTCCTTTATCATCGCTGCAACTTTCTGAAGCTCGACGATGACCTGATGTCGAGCGAGCGTGGGCAGACGTGTCTCGATCGATGTAAGGGCGCTGTCGAACTGCCCCTGCGTCATGTCGTGAAAGAGATTCGCGTGACGCGCCGGCGCTTCGCGGCGGACGAATTCAATATCCTCGCGCCACTGGCGAACCTGTGCAGTATCGAGCTGGAGTTTTGACTGGGATGCCGCTGTGCGGCTGGCGAGAGCTGCTAGTGCAACGACGTACAACAAGCGCATGTCAGATCCATTGTGTGATCACAGGGTCTGACAATCGCGATTAACAAAAGGTTTGGCTCAGAGCGAGCCGGTGGGTCAGCTCTTGTGCCTGAAGGTGATGCGGCCGCGCGTGAGGTCGTAGGGTGACACTTCGAGAGTGACCCTGTCTCCAGCGAGAACGCGAATGCGGAAGCGGCGCATCTTTCCAGCGATGGTCGCGTGCACTTCGTGGCCGTTGGTCACGAGGACGCGGAAAGTCGCGTCCGGCAGGACTTCGGTCACAGTTCCTTCGAGCTCGATTGCTTCTTCTTTTGCCACAAATCTCCGTGTTCTGGCGTTTCTGAAACGTAGGAAAAAATGAGGCCACTCCGGTCGAAACCGGAGTGGCCCCGTTCTTTCACACTCTTATGAAAAGAGTGATCAACGAACCTTTGTTACGTTCTCCGCGGCGGGACCCTTCTGGCCCTGCACGACGTCGAACTCGACCTTCTCACCTTCGGCGAGGGACTTGAAGCCCGTGCCGTTGATGGCCGAATGATGAACGAAGCAATCCTTGGTGCCGTTCTCGGGGGTGATGAAACCAAAACCCTTGGCATCGTTGAACCACTTCACAGTTCCGGTGGTGCGCATTCCTGTACTTCCTCAGTGTTGATGTTCGTCGGAAGTCCGGTATTGCCGTCCCCACCGACCCTTGTTCTGACCTGCCAAACTGAAAAGAGACCTGGCTGCCCAGGTCCCCTTTTTGTGTACGCTGGCAAATCGGTGCACACCCATGTGTGCTACAGTCTCTAAGGATACAGGCAATGGCTGCATTTGTCAACGTAAAGGCGTCGTGATGGGTCCTCGTTGTCCTCGTTGTCCTCGTTGTCCTCGTTGTCCTTGTTGGTCCTCGTGTCCTTGGTCCTGCGGATTTCGGATCCGAGGACCCTTTATGAGGATTAAGGAGTCGGAGGACTCTATGAGAGTTAAGGACCCGTTGACTATAAGGTCTCAGGACACATTTCCGCACATACGAACTACGACTAAATGCGGAATGAGGGCACTCGAGGTATGAGGAACAAGGTTCCGATAAGAGTCATCATCCCTTATCCCTCGAGTGTCTTCGTCCCTCAATTAGTCGTAGTTCGTATGTGCGGCGGAGTGTCCTGAGACCTTATAGTC
>DASUXX010000023.1:0-3015 GCA_036377755.1 Gemmatimonadaceae bacterium | reverse complement strand
CATCCGCTTGCCGATGCCGACTGGGGAATGCGGCACGTACTTCAATACGGGCCTGATGCTGAAGTGCTCGAGCCGGTCGAGATGCGCGATGAAATCGTGAAGCGACTTGGATCAATGGCGGGACCTGGCTGATGCCTGACGACACAAAGACGCGCCACCTCGTCGGAGTGTGGAATCCATCGTACGGCGCGGACGTGATGGAATCGCACATCCTTCTCCTTCGCGATTTTGCACAGCTCCACCGCGCAGGCGAGATCGACGAGGAACAGGTATACGTGTGGTGGGGAAAGATCAGGTCATCGCGTCGCCAAACGGCACTCGAGCATCTTGATGATATCCTCTCGATCGAGAGCGAGCTCGGCGAAAATGACGCCGAGCGTGAGGTGCAGCTCTATCTGACGGATTATCGGTCGCTCTATGTGGCTCACGTTGGCCAGATCACTGCCGACGATGTGCGCGAAGATGAAGGCGAGTTGCTGCACCTGCCGCAAGTTTATAAGAAAGACGACATCCACTGCGACTGCTGGTTCATGCTGTGGGATATTCGTCGTCTCGTATCAGACGATACTCTCGCTGTCGTCGATGAATTGAAGAAGCTTCGCAATACTGCGTATCACGACATGCCTGTCTCGATATATGGCGGCATGGTCAATCTTCCGCTCATCGTCACGCGTCCCGATGGCGCGCGATACTTCGAGCCCGACGTTCGCAACCAGCTCACCGATGATCGTTATTGGGTTGAATTCGACGGCGAGCACAGCGGCATCGGCGCAACGGAGCGTGAGCTGCGCGAGCATTGCTTTGGAGAAGAGCCGTGGGCGCGGCTTGATCCAGGAACGCGAACGTTTATCGCTACTGCGGAAAAATTGTATCGCGATCATCGCAACGATGTCGCGTTCGATTTCTCACCCGTACTGATCGACTTCGCGAAGGCATTCGAAGTTCAGGTGAACATTTTCCTGAAGGATGCCCTGCAACGCCTGAAACCGCTCGATAGAACTGTGAATCTTGATGGCAAAAGCACCGACCTCGCCAAAGGCGGACCCTACTCACTCGGCACACTTGCCCTCATACTCGGCGAAATGGACGTCGTGAACGGTCTGCTCAAGAGGCAGTTCGCATCAGGCGGCGAATGGTTTACCGCAAGCTTGCCGGCGATCATCAAGGAGCTCGCCGATGTGCGCAATCGCGCTGCCCACTCTTCGTCGCTCGATCGCGAGACTGTCCGCACCCTCAGAAATCGATACCTGGGCGTTGGGTGCGAGGGGGATTTTGTGAAGCTCGCAAAGGTCCGTATTTAGGATCACTGTAGGCTCCTAAAGATGCCTAATCCGACATTAGGCATCATCGGGTGATGCTTATTGTCGATTCAGGCCTCATCCGGTGAGGGCTATTCGCTGATCAGGCATCACATGAGGAGGCATGTTGCGAGAGTTGCATGTAACTTCCTGCAAGTCATGAACTCCCCCGGGCGGAACGACCCCTGCCCATGCGGCAGCGGGAAGAAATTCAAGAAGTGCTGCGGCAAGGCCGCGAGCATTGCAACGCCCCTCGAAGTCGCGCGCGCATCGCACGTGAAGTCGCTCGACAGCAAGTTGTTCGACCGCCTCATGAAATTCTCCAGAACGAGATTCAACCACGAGTGGTTGAGTCTCGCGATCACGATGTACAACGGTTTCAGGAACGATCAGATAGAGGAGCTCGATCTCCAGCTCGCCATACCCTGGGCGGTTTTTCATTTCCCGCTTCCCGGACTCGAGGTTTCGGTCGCCGAGATATATGCGCGAGAAAATGGCACACGGCTGCCGAGTGAATTGCGCAGCCTTTTCAATGCACAGCTCGATGCATGGCTGAGTATCTGGGAAGTAAAAGATGTCGAGCGTAATGTTGGATTACGCATCGTCGACCGGTTGACGGGTGAGGAGCGATTCGTTCATGAAGTAAAAGGAACCGAATTCATGGATCTCCGAACCGCCGTACTCGGCCGGGTCGTTGACGCGGATGGAATCTCGTTCTTTTCAGGAGTACATCCGCAGCCGCTCCCGCCACGCGAAGCGGAGATAATGGTTCGCGAGGCGAAAAGACTTTGCAGGGTGCGCACAAGGCCGGCGAAGAAAGAGAGTCTTCGTGACCCGGTGATTCAGGTGATGATGATCGAGTACTGGCGGTGGATGGTCGGCAATATTAGCAACCGCCCTCGGCCTACACTGACAAACACCGACGGTGATCTGATCTCTCTCACTACAGATCACTTCGACATTGTGAGCAATGATCGATCAGAGGTTTTGGCACGCCTGGCATCTATTCGCGGCGCGCGGGAGCCTGAGCCCGATGAGCACGACACCAGTGGCGTTTCAATGATGATTACGAAGCCGGATGACACGATCGTCGGAACTATCCGGATTCATGGTCATCGGCTGCGCGCTGAATCCAATTCAATCGAGCGCGCAGATGCGTTGCGGGCGGCAATCGAAGCGCACGCAGGCGAGCTGGTGCGTCACCGCATCAGGGAAGAAACCAATCTCGATTTGTCGTCTGAGGATGAGGAATCGTCGACTAAACGCAAACCAGCAGCCGCTTCGCCTCAGACCGATGAGATGATCGAGATTGCAAGGGCCTATAAGGAGCGTCACATGGCACAATGGCCCGACATGGAGATCCCTGCACTTGGCGGCATGACACCGCGCGAAGCCGCGAAGGATCCGCGCGCAAGAAAGGAGCTCGATCTCCTGTTGCGGGAAATGGAGATGCATGAATCGCGGCTTCCTGAGAACGAGCAATTCGACATGGCGAAGCTGCGCGAATCTCTTGGAATGCCAGACTCGGAGTAATTAATCAGCGGCGGTAAACTTCGCGCCTGTGTCCAATGGCAATGACCAGAATAGTCAGGACACGATCGACAACGGAGTAGATAATCCTGTAATCCCCCGTCCTGATTCTGTAGAGGTCCTCATCTCCTGACAATTTGACTGCGCCGTGCGGCCGAGGATCGACCGCAAGCAAATCGATGGCGTG
>DASUXX010000022.1:0-5067 GCA_036377755.1 Gemmatimonadaceae bacterium | reverse complement strand
GAAGCGATACAATGTGCGCACGGAGATGGCCGAGGCGCTCCTGATCAAGTCCAGTTGCGCGAATGGCCGAGGCGCGGGTGTCGAGACTCGCGAGCTGCCGCCTGATTTCATCCTCCGATAGCCTGGCAATCCTGGCGGCCTGCACCACGGAGGCGGGAGCTTCGACATTTCGGACCATTTCCGAATCGACAAGATTTTCAGCCAGCGCGAGGCGCGTGTATTCCCGGGCGACCAAGTCGATCGATTCCGATCGCTGGGCGAGTGCCGCGCTCGCGAGCAGCGGCAGGCAAAAACCGATCAGCGGCTTATACATGTCGGCTGAGAGTGTAAGCCCGTGTCTCTAAAGGCAACCCCCGGCACTTTTCGTAATCTCATAAACCCACTAATTTTATAGGCTTATGCTGTCGTTTGACATCCGTTCTCTGGAGTCTCAGGCAGCGCATGTCGATGGCGAGCTCGCACCGGATGATCCGGTCTGGGAAGAAGGCGATGTGCGCCCTGTTAAGCCGATCGCCGTTCATGGCCGCCTCTCAGCGGCCGGTCCGGACCGGTTTTATTTCAGTGGACGGGTAAAAGGTGAAACCGAGGTCCCATGCCGGCGCTGCCTCAAAGAGGTCGCAGTCCCGGTCGATGAGGAAGCTCACTTCATTTTCTCGTCCGAGGGTGAAGACGCCGAGGACGATCCCGATGTATACGCGTTCGATCCGATGGCTCACAGCCTCGATATGAGGCCCGCCGTCAGAGAAACGTGGATTCTCGCCGTGCCCGGCTACGTGCTGTGCCGTGAGGATTGCAAAGGGCTCTGTCCCAACTGCGGTACTGACTGGAACAACGGAACGTGCGACTGCGTTCCGGCAACTACTGAAAGCAGATGGGATGCGTTGCGGGCAATCCGCGACCAGCTTCCCTGAAAAGCTCTACAATCAACTGACTTGGAAAAATGGCCGTCCCAAAGAGACGCACATCGAAGAGAAAGAAGCGCGCCCGCAACACGCACAAGACTGCTCCCGCAATCGCGATCCAGAAGTGTCCGCGCTGCCAGAGCATGAAGCGTCCGCATCACGTCTGCGAAGAGTGCGGATACTACGATGGTGAACAGCGAGTAGCAGCCAGGGAAGTCTAAGCTTGGCGCGTATCGCGTTGGACGCCATGGGGGGCGACTTTGCGCCCCGGGCACCTATCGCAGGAGCGCTACACGCACTGGCTGAGCTTCACGGTGATCACACCGTTCAGCTCGTTGGGCAAAGCGAAATAATTGAAAAGGAGCTCGCCGGACTGCTCGCCGGCGAGTTTTCGCATTCTGCTGCGGTGCGCGACCGGATTACGATCGTCGATGCGCCGGACACAATCGACATGTCGGACAAGCCGACGGCTGCCCTCCGTGGCAAGCCACGGAATCCCATGGCGGTGGGCATCCGGATGCAGACTGAGGGCGGATCGGATGCGTTCGTCTCTGCCGGCAATACGGGCGCGCAGATGGCCGTGTCGGCAGTGATGCTTGGACTTCACGCAGGACTCAAGCGCCCACCCGTCTCGACAATTCTTCCGACATCTCGCGAGCCGATCGTCTTTCTCGACTCAGGTGCCAATGTCGATTGCTCTCCGCAGGAGCTCGTACAGTTTGCATGGCTCGGCGCCGTTTACGCGGAGAAGGTCCTTGGTCGTGAGAACCCCGTTGTCGGGCTGCTCAATGTGGGCGAGGAAGACTCCAAGGGAAACGCGATTGCCAAGGAAGCGCACGCGCTCTTTCGCAACGCGGGATTCAATTTTCAGGGCAACATCGAGGGGCGCGACCTCCCGCCCGCAGCGAGTGATCGCGGTCCGATCGACGTAGTAGTCTGCGATGGATTCGTCGGCAACGTCGTCCTCAAGTTCTACGAGGGTGTGATCCCGATGATTGTCGAGATCCTTCATCGCAATCCCGCAGTCGACATGCTCCAGGTGAAGAAAGCATTCAGCGCTCTCGATTCATCCGTCTATGGCGGCGCTCCATTGCTTGGCGTCAAAGGCGTGAGCATCATCTGTCATGGAAACTCATCACCGACGGCAATCAAGAACGCCGTGGGAGTTGCGGTGCGTGCTGTCGAGTCAAAGATGAATGACCGCATAGGCGAGAAGCTTGCGGAAGTGGAGAGGTCGATGAACGAGAGGGCAAGCGCGTGAAGCGTCCGATTGCAGCCGTTATGGCAACAGGAAGGGGAATACCCGAACGCGTAATGACGAATTACGACTTCGGATCAATCGGCATCGAGACTTCGCACGAGTGGATCGTCGAGCGGTCGGGAATTGTCGAGCGTCACCTCGCGTCGGACACCGAGACTACGGCGTCGATGGCCGCCACCGCGGCGCACACTGCGATGAACCGCGCCGGCGTTCATCCAGGCGAGCTCGATGCGATTGTATTGAGCACAGCGACACCCGACAGGCTGCTTCCCGCAACCGCAGTCGATCTTCAGGCAGAGCTTGGCGCATCACGCGCAGCTGCATTCGACATTGGCGCAGCATGCTCCGGCTTCATTTACGGGATGACGGTCGCCGAAGGAATGATCGCGACTGGTGCAGCTGAGACGATACTCGTCGTCGGCGCGGAGAAGATGAGCTCTATCGTCGATTGGAGTGATCGCGCAACGTGTGTGCTGTTCGGCGACGGAGCGGGAGCGGTGATTCTCCAGAAATCGCGCACAGGAAAAGGAATTCTTTCGACATTCGTTCGAAGTGACGGAAAGCTTGCAGAGCTGTTGTACCGTCCGGGTGGTGGTGCAAAGATTCCAATGAGCGCGCAGGTTCTCGAGGAGCGCGGTCACTTCGTGAAGATGGCGGGCAGAGAGGTCTTCAAGCACGCCGTGCGCTCGATGGCAGAGGCCGCAGACCGCGCGCTCGACGGCGCACGCATGACCGGAACAGACATCGATCTGCTGATTCCACATCAGGCGAACATCCGCATCATCGAAGCAACCGCCAAGCATTCGAACATCCCGATGGACAAGGTCTACGTGAATGTGGACCGCTACGGCAACACGTCGTCTGCGTCGATTCCGATCGCGATCGATGAAGCAATCGAAACTGGAAGAATCAAGGAAGGATCCACGGTGATGTGCGTCGCATTTGGCGCCGGCTTCACCTGGGGCTCGATGATCATTCGATTCTAGCGCATGGACATAGTCTTACTCTTTCCGGGACAGGGATCGCAGAAACCCGGAATGGGAAAGGATCTCGCTGACGCATTTCCCGAAGCTCGCCGAGTGTTCGACGAAGTCGATGACGCGCTCGGGTTCAAGCTGAGCACGCTCTGCTTCGATGGTCCTGCCGATGATCTCACGGCTACGCTCAACGCGCAGCCTGCGCTGCTTACACATGGTGCCGCAGTCTGGGCAGTGGTCAGCGATGAGCTGCGCCAGCACGCTCGCGCGGCTGCAGGCCATTCACTAGGCGAGCATACCGCATATCACGCTGCAGGCTCGACAACCTTGAGTGACGCTGCGCGTCTTGTGAGAAAGCGTGGCCAGCTCATGTACGAAACTGGAGTGACGCGGCCCGGAGCTATGGCTGCGGTCCTCGGCAAGCTGAACGATTCGATCGAGTCACTGTGCGAGCTTGCGACTCGAAGCGGCGGACTTGTCGTTCCAGCCAACTACAACACCGCTGAACAGATCGTTGTATCCGGCGAAGTTGCAGGCGTGGAAAGGTTGATGGATCTAGCGAAGCTCAACGGAGCAAAGCGCGCAGTGCGATTGCCCGTGAGCGGTGCGTTCCACTCGCCATTGATGGAGCCTGCAGTCGGTGGTTTTTCAGAGGCAGTTCACGCGACGGAATTTGCGGAGCCCGCATTCCCCGTTTATTCGAACGTGACTGAAAGTCCGTCGAGCTCCGCGCAGGACGCTCGCGAGCTGCTCATCAAGCAGCTCACTGCGCCAGTGCGATGGACTGGTGAAGTGACGAAGATCGCGGCGCAATATCCCGGAGCGTTGTTCGTCGAGATGGGGCCGGGAAATGTTCTCACCGGGCTGCTTACACGAATTGTTCCCGGCGCAAAAGGAATGGCGTGCGGCACCCCCGCCGACATCGAAAAACTCATGACAGCGTTGAAGCAATGAACATCGACTTGAGCGGAAAGAATGCCGTTGTCACCGGCAGCACGCGCGGCATTGGGCGCGCGGTTGCAGAAGCACTTGCGCAATCGGGCGCGCGTGTCGCGATCGTCGGACGTGACAAGGACAAGGCATCCGCGGTTGCGACCGCGATTGGAAATGGAGCTGCTGGTTTCGCGTGTGACGTAAGCGACACAGCGCAGGTCGCTCAGCTTGTTGCCGAAGTCGAGAAGGAATTCGGGGGCATCGACATCCTTGTCAACAATGCAGGACTGACGCGCGACAATCTCGTGATGCGGCTCAAGGATGAAGACTGGGATGAAGTGCTCAACGCCAATCTTCGAGGCGCATTCGCCGCGATACGCGCTGCTGCGCGCGGTATGATGAAGAAACGCTCAGGCCGTATCATCAACATGGCAAGCGTTGTCGGATTGATGGGCAACAAGGGCCAGGCAAATTATGCAGCGAGCAAGGCCGGCCTCATCGCTCTCACGAAGTCGATCGCGAAGGAGCTGGGCTCCCGGAACATTCTTGTGAACGCAATTGCGCCCGGCTACATCGAAACGGAAATGACCGATGCGATGACGCCTGAAGCGCGCACAGCGCTGAGCGGAATGATTCCGCTGGAACGGCTCGGAAAGCCATCGGACATCGCATCGATGGTCGTATTTCTTGCGTCCGATCATGCCTCATACATCACAGGGCAGGTCCTTGTAATTGACGGCGGCATGGTGATGTAATGGGTTCAGTGTTTTTGAGGTCATGGGTTGCGGGTCGTGAGGTCGCGTGTTCTGTGTTCACCCGTGACCGGCGACACAGGACCGACTACACAGAACACCGCGAACCCTTTACACAGAACCCACTTAACTACCTGCAGTAAATCGACATAGCTATATTTCCCCTCTCACCACGTACACGAGGAAACCCACCAATGGCCGACAACTCGGAGAAGGTCAAGGATATCATAGAGAAGGAGCTC
>DASUXX010000021.1:0-3618 GCA_036377755.1 Gemmatimonadaceae bacterium | reverse complement strand
CCAAGGCGGATGGTCGCCATCTGCGTGAGCGAGCCAATCGGCTTTGAGTAACCGCGGCGCACGCTCTCGACACCGGCCATGAACGTCGTTGCTACCGCTCCAAGGCCGGGGGTGAGAATGCCGAGCTTTCCGGTAGCGGGGCGCGGAGTATTTGGGGCGTCAGAGGATGACGGCAAGAGGAAGTATCTCCCTGGATATGCGAAATAAAAGCTACCGGTCCCACGCGGTCGGGGATGGTAGCAAAACGGGCCGAACCGCAATGTCGATTCGACCCGTAAAGCTATCTCCTGTCTGGAGTTATTTCCAGCGAGTCAGGGCACCTTCCACTCGTAGTTAGCGGAGAGATAAATGTTGTCCCGCGTATAGGTGCGCGTGCCGTCCACTGTCCGTGCCTTGAGCGTCACCGTGGCTCCCGCGCTGATGCCCTTCACTGGTACGACCTCGACCGCGTTGGCCGCGACCTGCTTGAGAAAGACATCGGTGCCGCCGCTGGTGACATACAGGTTGACGGCCTGGCTCAGGTTGTTGGTGAGCCGAATTGCAATGTCAGCGGCGGGCTGAGCGCCGGTCGTCACTTCAACCTGCCTCGGTCCGCACGCAGTTGTAGACAGTACCGCTGCGAGGAGTAAATAGCGGAGTTTCATTGTGGTTTTTGCCTCTTGTTTAGAGGGGATTTGCTTTGTGCGGGTGCAAGAGGTGTGCTTAATGCGAGTTGGCGGGTTGTGGGTAATGGGTTTTTGAGGTCGTGATGTAATGGGTCATGACGTCATGCGGTTCCGGGTTACACGCGACCCATGACATCACGACCCAGAAACCTCACGACCTCAAGAACCCATTACCCACAACCATGTTTCAGCAAATCATTGATACAGGAGGTACCGCCGGGTCTTCTCCCTGAACTCGTACGCTTCCTTATACTCCCGATCGATCACTGCATCGGGATCCTCTCCACGCAGCAGCGCTTCGCGGACTGATGCCTTGCCGAATCGCAGATCGAACGTGCGATTGTCCAGCTTGAGTTCATTCGGATTTACCTTCGCGATCGCCCACAACAGCGCCGCGCCAACACGCGACGGCTGCATCGAGCTGCGGTTGGTCACGAGAATGCGAATGCCATTGATTCGCTGCCCATTGTACTTGCTGTCGCCAGCGTTCTGCGGCGTGAACTGTTCAGCGAGGAATCTCACCCCTCTGATCTCGCGCTCCTTGAGGAGCTTGATCACTTCCTCCGATTTCAGCCACGGAGCACCAAGCAGCTGGAACGCTGTATTGGTTCCCCGCCCAACCGAGAGATTCGATCCCTCGAATGCAACGAGCCCGGGATACAGCATGGCGCTCTGAAGTGTCGGCATGTTCGGCGACGGCTTGACCCAGGGAAGACCCGTGCGATCGAACCAAAGCTCACGACGCCAGTCGCGCATCTTTACGACTCTGAGGTTCGACTTGATGCCGAGCACGTCGTTGAAGAAGAGGGCCATCTCACCCATCGTCATGCCGTGGCGCAGCGGAGTTGGATACAGTGCGTACGCCTGGCCCGGACGCTCCGGTGTCGGATCATTTGGATTCGCGAGCGATGAGTCGAGTACCGGGCCTTCTACATAGTAGCCCGTGATCGGATTGGGCCTGTCGAGAACGATGATCATCTTGTTCGTGCGCGCGGCTGCGCGCATCGAGTAGATCATCGCGCCGACATATGTCCAGGTGCGAGTCCCGATATCCTGAAGGTCGAAGACGAGTGCATCGATCTTCTGCATCTCGCTGTCCGGCGGCCCGCTCGTACCGTTTTTGTACAGCGAGATGATCGGCAGCCCCGACTTTGTATCGACAGAGTTCTGAAGACCCTCGCGATCTTCAGTTCCTCGAATCCCATGTTCCGGCGCAAAGAGCACCGTCAGGCTCACATTGTTCTTCCTTGCCTTGTCGCCGCGGAGAATGTCGATATCGGAATCACCGTGCTCATCGATACCGGTGTGATTCGTGAGCAGCCCGATTTTCTTTCCGCGAATGAGCTCCATGCTGTCGCGGAGGAGAACCGTAATTCCCGGCTGCACTTTTTCCTGAGCGAGCTCATATGTAGGATCGAGCCTTCCGCTCGTGACGGTGCAGCCTCCGAGTGCAAATGCCACTGTCAAAAGCGGAATTATCTGTCGCGCCATAGCATTCATTTCCGTATAGTTGACGATCGCTTGAACAAGCACATAATCATACGCGCCGATTCTGAGTTTTGCCCGAGTTGCCTGTTGCTGTTGAATCGCAGGCAATGGGCCGCAATGCTGCAACACGTCATCCCAACCCGACCCTCATGACTCTGTCCGCGATTGACTGGGCGATCGTCGCCGCCTACTTCCTGCTCTCGACAGGAATCGGCCTTCTTTTCACAAAGAAGGGCGGCGAAAGCCTCAACGAATATTTCCTCTCAGGGCGAAACGTCAGCTGGTGGCTCGCCGGCGCATCGATGGTTGCAACGACATTCGCTGCTGATACACCACTTGTCGTCACCGGTCTCGTCGCCGCGCATGGCGTAGCGGGCAACTGGCTCTGGTGGAACATGGTCATGAGCGGCATGCTCACCGTGTTTTTCTTTGCGAGACTGTGGCGCCGCGCCAACGTCATGACCGACGTCGAATTCGCTGAGATCCGGTACAGCGGCGGACCCGCAAGATTCCTCCGGGGATTCCGCGCGATCTATCTCGCCATTCCGATCAATCTCATCATCCTCGGCTGGGTCACGCGCGCGATGATCAAGATCCTCACGATCTCGCTCGGAATATCGCCGTACCTCGCGGTGGGAATCTGCTTCGTAATCACAGTCGTTTATTCAGTCGCTGCAGGACTGTGGGCCGTTCTCTGGACGGACCTGATTCAGTTCGTGATCAAGATGGCGGCAGTCATCATCCTTGCTGTCTACGCAGTGGGAGCAGTAGGCGGCATCAGCGTGATGAAAGAGAAGCTCGGCCAGCACTTCGGCTCCGGTGACGCGGCATTGTCAGTGTTGCCTGTATCGGTGGGCAACGGTGGATTCGAGGCCTATGCCTGGATGCCCCTTCTGACTCTCGCAGTGTTTCTGTCCGTCCAGTGGTGGGCAGCGTGGTATCCTGGCGCCGAGCCTGGCGGCGGCGGATACGTTGCGCAGCGAATTTTTTCCGCGAAATCAGAGCGCGATGGTGTTCTCGCCACACTGTTCTTTCAGGTTGCGCACTACGCACTGCGTCCGTGGCCATGGATCGTCACCGGGCTTGCAACAGTGATTCTCTATCCTGACCTCGCAGACAAGGAGTCAGGATACGTGAAAGCATTCGTCGACTACCTCCCGACTCCATGGAAGGGCGTGATGATGGCCGGCTTTGCAGCGGCATACATGTCGACCGTTGGAACGCACTTGAACTGGGGCGCATCGTATCTCGTCAACGACGTATACAAGCGCTTCATGAAGCCGAGTGAGAGTGAAGATCACTACGTGAAGATCGGACGCATCGCGACTGTCCTGCTCTTTATCGCATCGATCGGCGTTACATCGCAGCTCTCCTCAGTCGAGCAGGCGTGGAAGTTCCTCCTTGCACTCGGCGCGGGGACAGGACTCGTTCTCATTCTTCGCTGGTACTGGTGGCGCATCAACGC
>DASUXX010000020.1:0-7269 GCA_036377755.1 Gemmatimonadaceae bacterium | reverse complement strand
GCTTGCCATTGTCATCGAACGCGCCGAAGCCTCCGTTCGCGATGAAGTAGTAATCGCGTCCCACGAGCACTCCGTGCGTGGGCTCGCGAATTGTGGATTTGTTCTGGGCGATCACCGTGACACGCGTGATCGTCGACCCTGATGGATCGAGCGAAATGCGAATGACCCGATTGGGGTTCGTACCGTTCTGAACACCGATCAGTGTTTGCGCATCGAGAACGGTCAGGCCGTCGATTCCGTTGAGAGCAACATCTCGAGGATGATTCAACCATGTCACTGCGCCGGTGTTGCGTTCGATTTTCGCAATACCGCGACCGTAGTCCGCGAGATATAGATGCCGGCCGTCTCTTGCGATTGCAGGTCCCTGCGGCGAGAAGAATTCTCCCTTTGCGACAAGCTGCTGGAGCGTGCCGCCGTTTCTGATCACGTAAAGGGCGCGATCTGCAGCATCGGCTATGAACAGGTCTCCGTTCTCAGCAACTGCAATGTCGCCGGCGCCATGATTTTCACCAGCAGGCATGTCATATCGCTGCAGAAGCTTTCCTGATTTGAGGTCGTAGCGAAACACAGATGAGCGGCCAGCCATCGTCGTATCGAATCCAAGCGCGAGCGGAATCGCCTCTGTCGTGGCCCACAATACACCATGTGCTGAATCGACAGCCAATGCGAGATATCCACGACCTTTGTCGGGCCCGGTTGCAATGGTTCGGTGCGCGCCGTCACGGCCCACAGCGACGATCACGGAGCGGCGGATTCCTGTCACCAGCCAGCGCGATCCGATGGGGTCCCACGTGATATCCTCTGCAACGAAATCAGAATCAGGCATCGTAAACGCAGCGACTGGCGAGCCAATCACAGCGGTGTTCGATGCGATCCTGGCGCTGATTGATTTCCACGCCGGGGTGCCCTTGAGTGTCACCAGCTCGGAATCAGCTTCGATGTTCCGATCGAGTCCCATCGCTGCGAAGTCACGCAGCCGCGCGTATGCCGATGCAGTATCGCCCAGGTGCGCAGCGATGCGCGCGCCGACGATCTGGACGTTGGGATGTCCGCCGAGTATCGAGTCGAGAACCAGTACGTGCCGGCTGTATTCAGGCCAGTCGCGCGCTTTACGCGCTGCCGCCGCAGCGCTGTCGTGCGTGGCATAGCGCTGCATTGTGGTCTGCGCAGAGAGGTCGAGAGAGCACGCAAACATGAGCGCGACAATCGTCGCGATTTTCGCGGAGGCGTTTGGCATGGTGACAGGAATTCTGCCGCCTCCACTCACGAGACAGAAGTCCGGAATTTGTCAGATTTGCGTTAGAGCTACTGGCCGCTCGGGAATGTCTCCGGAATCTCGCCGTCTTCTTTGACTTTCATGTGCAGTGGATCGAGTGCGTGCGTCTCTTCGAGATAAATGAACGCATCGTATCGTCCGGGAAGAATCGTGGGAACGTAATTGCCCCAATGCTCTGTTCGCGGATCGTACACAACTCCAATCGCGCGATGCCCGCGCGGCTCGCGAAGATTCTCAGTTTCAGCAGCATCACCGCCGGGGAAAATGAAAAGCGAATCACCGATTTCTGCGTCATGCATCGCGTGCTCGTAACTCCCTTCGCGCGCATCAGGTACGGGCATCACCTGCATCGGCGCGCCCCACTCGCTGCCCGCGATCACTGTTCCGCGATGAGAGCCGAATCCAATCAGTACCACTCCGTCACGCTCATGCTCCTGTCGCACGAGCTGGCCGACGTTCACCATTCCGGATCGCGCCATGTCCGTGAAGCGTGCATCACCAATATGAGTATTGTGCTCCCAGACAATCGCCTTTGCATCCGCACCGTGATGCGCCACCAGACGGTTCAACGTCTCGACCATATGATTGTCGCGCACGTTCCATGATCCGGGACCTCCGCGAACCATAGTGCGGTAGTAGAGCTCCGCATTACGGGCGACGAGAGCGTTCTGCTCTGCATTGAAATACGCGTCGCGTCCATCGTCCCTGAACTCCGATGCCCGCGAGCGAAGAGCCGATAGAATCTGCACTGCCTCATTCTCGCATGATGTCGGTACCAGATACGTTGCGCGAGCGTACTCCTGAGCATCCTCCTCGTACGGCTCGAAGCACGAGTACGCACTGCGCGCATTGCGCGCGAGCTCGGGATCCATCTTCTCCAGATAATCGAGCACAGCGTGCATCGATTCCCACAATGAATAGACGTCAAGCCCAAAGAAGCCGGCCTGTTTGTTCTCAGGCAGCCTCGCGTTGTGCTCACGCATCCACTCCGCGAGCTCGACGATCTCCCTGTTAGCCCACATCCACGTGGGCCATCGCGAGAATGCGTGAAGGACCTCATTTGCATTCGAGCCTGCAAAGCCCTTTACATAGCGATTCACCGAATAGCAGTCGGGCCAGTCGCCCTCGACGGCGATGAATGAGAATCCTCGCTCGACAATGAGGCGTTTGGAGAGATCGGCGCGCCACGTGTAGAACTCGGACGTGCCATGCGACGCTTCGCCGAGAAGGACGTAGCGCGCGTTGCCAATGCGGTCGATCAGCGGATCGAGATCCCCGGGATCGTTAAGCGGCCGTGCCATGGATTGAATCTCGTCGGCGAGTGCCGACGGCGGCGCCGCTCCGCGCCACAATCTGGAAAGAGGCTGGGGCATACACGCTCATGCTTCATCAGTCGTGCCGCTGAATGCTGAGGGCACAGTTCTTCCCTGAGTATGTGGCATGCCACTCGACGGCCAGTACCTGAAGAAGCTGCCGCGCCACGCACAGCGGCGGGGCAGTGCAAGGAACGGCGAAGCGGAGATCGTCACATCCAGACGAGAGCTGGACAGCATCGCATCCGAATGTGCGGAGGAGCTGTCGGGATCAGCGCTTGGTAAAGGCGGCAAGAAAATCGGGATACTTCTCGAGGATGAGGTGCGCATGGTCGTACGCGATGCGCTGCGCTTTCCCACGGGTGCAACAAGGTGCGAGATGCGCATCGTCGGGAAGACGGAATACGATGGACCGAACGGCGTCGTAGTGCTGTGCGTTGCTGACGGGAAGTTTGTTCTTCGCGAGATATACAGGCACGCGACGCGCGCATGGGAGCTGGAAAAAGTTCGAGGACGTCGCGAGCGTGGGCAGACCGCGCGTCAGGCGGCGCGCGCAGAAGTAAAGCAGGAGCTGGGATATCCAGTGCGTCGTCTGCATCCGCTGGGAACCATCTGTCCTGATACTGCAGTCCTGTCGAGCACGCTCGAGGTCTTTCTAGCGGAGCTTGGAAAGGGCCCGCGGCGTGACGAGCCTGAAGAGAGCGAGACGTTCGGTGACATTCACCGCCTCACTCCAATGGAGCTCGGGCGCCTCATTTCCAAGCGAAAGATTCGTGACAGTTACACTGTCGCTGCTATGCTGTTCGCGCAGCTGCGCGGTCTGGTGCCACCTGTTCGTCCAAGGAGCACTTAGCAGATGCCTGCAAAGAACCAGGATCTGCACGGCAATGTGCCTGAGACTTCACCGGTCGCTCTCATCATCGTTGACGTCATCAACGACCTCGAGTTCGAAGGCGGCGACGCACTCCTCGAGAATGCCATCCCAATGGCAAAGCGGCTTGCTGCTCTCGCGGACCGGGCAAGAGAGGCAGGAATTCCTGTCGTATACGTGAATGACAACTTCGGGAAGTGGCGCTCCGACTTTCGCGCGCTGCTCGATCATTGTATGCACCAGGATGTCCGCGGAAAGGAGATCGCGGAGATTCTCGCGCCGAAGAAGTCAGATTACTTCGTTCTCAAGCCAAAACATTCAGGATTCTTTTCAACGACGCTCGATACGCTTCTCGAATATCTACGCGTCAACACCGTGATCGTCGCAGGATTGACCACCGACCGCTGCGTTCTATTTACCGCAAGCGACGCGCACATGCGCGACCTTCACATCTACGTTCCGAAAGATTGCTGTGCAGCCGACAGCACCCAGCACCATGAAGATGCAGTGACAATGATCGAGCGTGTGCTTGGCGCGAACATCATGTCATCTGGCGAGCTCGACGTCAGGAGTCTTCGCCGAGGGAGTTCTCGCGAATAAAGTCGGCGAGCTCGCCGCGCGACTCAACGCCAAGCTTTCCAAATATGTTCGAGAGGTGGGTGCTCACTGTGCGCGCCGAGATGTCGAGCGCAGCGCCGATGTCCTTGTTGGACAGGCGCTGTCCGACCATTCGCGCAATCTCCAGCTCGCGTCCGGTCAATCCACCCATGCCTTCGTTCAATGTGCGCGGCGGCGGACGCGATCCAAGCTTGCGGATTTCATTGCGAACGGTTTCGAGCTCGCCCTTTGCGCCGATGCGAGCGAATGTTTCATGGGCCAGCTTCAGTTGCTGAAGGGCACCGTCGCGATCACCGGTTTCTGTCAGCGCTTGCGCGAGTGCCCGCCTGATTCGCGAAGTAGTATCCGGCAGTGGAATCCTGTTCAGCGATTCAATCGCCGACCTGAGAAGCGGAATTGCCGCTGCAGGATTCGAGTCGCGAAGCATCAACAGCATCCCTTCGCCCGTGTCGGCGAGTGCGAGAGCGATTGGATTGCTCAACTTGAGACCGTCGCGACGCATGCGCTCAGTGTTGGCCTGCGCGATATCGAAATCATGATTCCATAGCGTTGCTTCGCCGAGCACCGGCAGAATCCATTGGAGATTCCACGCAACGTATCCGAGCCGGTCGGCGAGGTGCAGCGCAGTCTCTCCGATGCGCACCGCCTCAGTGAGATTGTCGGTCTCGAGATGATAGGCTGCGAGGCCCATGTATGCCGGGAGCACAGTCTGAACGTCAAGCCGATGTTCAGTCGCGCTTCCTGCGCCCGATAAAGTCCACGCCTGATCGAAGTACGATTTCGCGCGATCGAGATCGTCGCGCCATAGATAAATCAATCCTGTCCATACGAGAAGGCGCGGGAGCAGCGTTCGCTGGTTGAGCGCTTTTGCCTGCGCGATAGTGCGTTCTCCCGTGGCAATTCCATCGTCCCATTCGCCAACCCATGACAGGTATTGCAGCGACAGCTCGGCCGTCCATAACGGCAGCAGCGGTGATCGCAGAACTTCCTCGAGCTGCTGACAATGGCGGATGTGCGTCTGTACATCCGTTGCGGCGCCCGTAATTCCAGCAAGCAGGCCGAGCCCCCAGTGTGCGGTCCACTCGAGCATCTTTTCGTTCGACTGCCTCGCGTAATCGAGAGCCTTGTTGCCGTGCTCGATCGAAACGTCTTTCGGACCGGTCCACGCATAGAGTAGAAGGAGTGCGCGATGTGCGCGCGACAGCAGGGCGGGATTGCCAGCTTCTACCGCGGCGCGAAGCGCGCTCTCGGCTTCGAGCTTTGCGTCTTCGATTTTGCCGAGCTCCTGAAGGCAGATCGCTCGAGCGAGATAGAGGCGCACGGCGCTTGTCTTGTCGGCGGTTCGCCCCGCCTCCAGCCCGGCGGAGTAGTGAAGAAGTGCATCGTCAAAGCGGCCGCTCCAGAAGCATGCGAGGCCCATCCGGTATTCGATCGAAGCAAGTCCTGCGAAGTCCTTCTGCTCCACCGCAAATGCGCGTGCTCTTATCCAGAGCTTAAGTGCTTCGTCGTATTCACCAAGCCGCTGTCTCGCACGTGCGAGATTGCGAACGATCTCATCCTGCTCCCCGGCACTTCGACTGAGCTGCTCGATCTGCTCCAATGCGGAAGACAGGAATGCAGAAGCTTCGCGATTGGCGTATGTCTCGAGCGCGGTGCGGCCGGCTTCGCTCAGATATTTGACGGCCTTTGGAGCGAGAGCACCGGATCGTGAAAAATGAAATGCAAGCTCACCAGCGTGGAACGGCGCGCGCGGCCCGTAAAATTCCTCGAGCGCTTCGGCTACCTGCCCATGCATGAGCCGCGCACGAGCCGCTCCAAGCGACGAGTACGTGACCTGCTGGAGTATCGGGTGCGCAAAGTCGTATGCTGTTTCTCCGGTGGTCCAGATCTCTTCGAGAATACGCTGTGACACGAGCTCGCCGATCGACGCAACGAGCTCATCTTCCTTAACTTTCGAAAGCGCGGCCATCTGCTCGTACGAGAGGCGGGCGCCAATCACAGCCGCGAGGCTCGCAAGCTCACGCGCGTTTTCGCTCAGCCGATCGATACGGGAAGTCACAGCATCGCGGACCGTTGGCGGCAGGTGAAGTGACTGGATATCCCACCCCGTCCATGTTCCGTCGACTTCACGCAGTGTTCCGCTCTCGACCAGCCACTTGAGGGTTTCGTCGAGGAAGAATGCATTGCCCCTCGTCCAGTCGTAGAGCAGAGCTGCAAACTGTCGAGTGCCAGCCTGATCGAGATTGAACCGGAGCTCCACAATGCGCGCGACAGTGTCATGCGACAACGGTCCAAGACGCATGTGCGACGCCGCGCTCAATGCAAGCAGCGACTGCTCCGTAGTGCGAAGGCCTGGATTAGAGTCACGCTCAGCTTCGTTATACGAAGCGAGGATCAGGATGGGCAGCGACGATATCTGGCGCGCGACAAAATGGAACAGCTCGAGTGACGATGCATCTGCCCATTGCAGGTTCTCGAGAACGATCAGCAACGGCTTGCGTGCTGCGAGCCTTCCAAGGAACTGAGTGAAGTTCCATTGCAGTCGCGCTTTGAGCTCGGACGCATCGCTTCCTGCAGCGACTCTTTCGCGATCGCCGACGCTGCCGAGTGCGGGGAAGAGATACGCGAGCTCGGCGTTGCCGCCTCTCGAGAGCACCGAAAGCTTCGATGGGTCGAATGCCTTGAGGTACGGCACGAATGCATCGGCAAACAATGCGTATGGAATGCCGGTTTCTGCTGCGTATGCGCGGCCAGTCACGACTTCCCAGCCGTTGTGCTGAGCGCTTTCGGCCGCCGTGGTCACAAGGCGTGTTTTACCGATGCCGCCTTCTCCCGCGACAAAGACCGTTGTGCCCGAGCCTTTTGCCGCAGCCTTTGCGAGCAAAGCAATGCGCGCAAGCTCGCTGTCGCGACCGACAATCAGGTGAGCTGGAGCAGTGCGCGTCATCGCTCCAGCATGCGGGCTCAACGTGTGGATGTAGCTGGCGGCGGGACGACAACTGCCAATGAGCGGTGTCCGTTTGCTCCTACAGAGCGCACGCCTGCCCAGAGATCATCCAGCTGTTCAGTGAGCAGGTATGAATTGCCTGCGCTGACTTTGATAACCTCCTCGTAAATCGGCGATGTCGTGCGACGAAGAAGAATCTCATGCGATACCGCACCGGACGATGGCTTCCACGTGATGGTCCAGT
>DASUXX010000019.1:0-16128 GCA_036377755.1 Gemmatimonadaceae bacterium | reverse complement strand
GAATCGCGATTCCATCGATCTTTCCCTTCACTTCCGGAATCACGAGAGACGTTGCTTTCGCCGCGCCGGTGGTTGTTGGAATGATCGAGACCGCGGCTGCGCGAGCCCGGCGCAGATCCTTGTGCGGCAGATCGAGGATCTGCTGGTCGTTCGTGTAGCTGTGCACCGTTACCATCGAGCCGTGACGGAATCCAAAATTCTCGCGCACAACCTGAACGAGCGGCACGAGACAGTTGGTGGTGCACGACGCGTTGGAGACGATGTGGTGATTGGCCGGATCATACTTGTCGCTGTTGATGCCCATCACGATGGTGATGTCTTCGCCCTTTGCCGGCGCTGAGATCAGAACCTTTCGCGCACCTGCCTCGATGTGCTTGCGCGCATCATCAGCCTTTGTGAAACGGCCAGTCGATTCGAGCACGATGTCGACTCCGAGATCTTTCCACGGAAGTGCGCCGGGATCTTTCTGCGTGAGAACCTTGATCTCGTCGCCATCGACGGTGATCGAATCTCCGGCTGCCTCGACGTCGCCCTGATAGGTGCGATGCACGGAGTCGTACTTGAAAAGGTGAGCGAGAGTTTTCGTATCGGTCAGATCGTTGATCGCCACGAAATCGAGATCTGCCACGCCCTGCTCTTTCGCTGCGCGAAGCACCTGACGTCCGATTCTTCCAAAACCGTTGATGCCGATCCTTATTGCCATTTCGTGATTCGTCCTATGATTTAGAGCCTGTCGCCGGACGCCGGCGCTCGGCCGAATGTCATGTAGCTGATTGTCCTTGCGCCTGCTGCAAAAAGCGCGTCAGCAGCAGCGCGGAGAGTCGCTCCGGTGGTGACCACGTCGTCGACCAGCATCAGGTGCATGCCCTTTATTCGATGACGCGATTCGGTCGGAACGGAGAATGCTCCGGCAACATTGCCTAGTCGTTCCCCCGGAGTCAACTGCGTCTGGCTGCGCGTCGACGACTCGCGGCGAAGTACATCCGTGAGCAGGTCAGCGCCGCGAGCACCCGCGACACTTTCTGCGACGCATTCGCTCTGGTTGAATCCGCGCTCGCGGCGCCTCGAAGCTGAAAGCGGAATCGGAACGAGCGGCGGGTTTTCCTCTTCGACATCAGCTGGAAACGCGAGCCGAGCCATCCGGTTGCCCATCGCGACAGCCACCCGCGTCCATCCGTCGTATTTCAATGAATGGACGATTTGTTTCCCCGTGCCTGATCCAATCCAGCAGTATGACCGGGCTGCCCGAACATATGCGGGAAGATTTTCACACCAGCGGCAGGCATAAGCCGTAACGGGATGACCGCACCGCTGGCAGCGCGGGTTTGGAAGCTGCACAACAAGGCTCCAGCAATGCCCGCATATCACCCCGGTTTCCGAATCACCAACCTGCGATTCGCACACGGCACAGCAGACCGGAAGAAAGAAGTCAGCTGTTGACGTTATCAGCCCACGCGACCAGTCGTTGAGAGCAGCGCGTTCCACATCACATCCGGATCGGGATCTTCATGAAACCACAGGTGAAATGCGGCAACGCCCTGATGCAGAAGCATTCGAAGTCCGTCCGAAGCCCTGTGGCCAGCGTCTCTCGCATTGCGTACAAGGGCGGTCTCATCTGGGCTGTAGACCATATCGAGAACAGCTGCATCCTCGCGGAGATGCGAAAGGTCGACAGGTATCTCGTCTGAGCCCATTCCGATCGGCGTTGCATTCACCACAAGATCTGCTTCGTGAAGGCAGGGATCGCGCATCGAACAAACCCGCACGACAGCGGAATGACGCATTCGCGCGGACATTGCGCGCGCAAGGTCGCGAGCGTGAACCGTTGCTGTTGCGCCTGGCCAGCGATCGATTGCGGTAAGCGCCGCGGCCGCGGCACCGCCGGATCCAAGGACGCCCACGCGAATACCGTGGGGAATGCCGCCGATGAGATCGCGCACCGCGTCCTCGAATCCGCTTACATCGGTGTTGTCAGCGTCGAGAGCGCCGTATCCGTCTCCCCAGAAAGTGTTCACGGCACCGACAGCATGAGCGATGTCGGAAACAACCCGCATCGACTGCATCGCGGATTTCTTGTGCGGGATCGTGATATTGCCGCCGCAACGCGTGCGGGCGAGCGTCTTTAGAGTCTCGCCGAGTAATTCAGGAGGCACATTCATTCGCTCGTAGCGAACCGGCCATCCCTTTGCTGCAAGAGCAGCGTTGTGCATTGCGGGCGACAGCGACTGTGACACCGGATGACCGATGATAACCAGCCGCTCGCGCTCGATCATGTCACGGGAATTCTTTCGAGAAGACCAGCGAGCTCGCGCTCGAGATCTTCGACCGTTGCGCGGTAAGCGGCGAGGTCGCCACCGAATGGATCGTTCACAGCGTGGCCCTCGCCGCCGGATGTAAATGACGTAAGCAGATGCGCGTTGCTTTCGGGCGCGAGATCCTTCACGTGCGACAGATGCGGCGGCGACATTACGAGAACAAGATCCGCATCCCTGAGAATTTCCTGCGTGAGATGTCGCGAGCGATGTTCTGACAAGTCCAGCCCACGCTCCATTCCCACCAGCAGCGCGCCGTCGCTGGCCGGTGATCCATCCCATGCGCTGGTACCCGCACTGCTCACATGCACGTCCGATCTTTGTGCATCGGCGACCAGCCGCCTGGCTATCGCTTCAGCGAGAGGACTCCGGCATGTGTTGCCGCTGCAGACAAAGAGAATGTTCACGCGAGTCTTAGTTGTCTCCGATTACGTCCGGTACGCTCTCACGAAGCACCTCGGCCGAAATTGCACCGGGCCTTATCACACGCGGACGTCGTCCTGTGCAATCCACAACGGTAGACGGTGGTGAATCAGAGAGCTGACCTCCATTCAATATGTGCAGTGCACCGAGTGTAAGCGCATCAGCCCACTGATCTGTAATGTCACTCGCATTCGTGGCTGGAGGCGTCCCGGGCCGGTTTGCACTCGTAGAAGTAATCGGCTCTCCGTAAGCCTGAACGAGTCTCGCAAGCCCGCGGTGCGGGCTCCATCTCACTGCGATTCCACCTTCGGGACCTCGCAGCTGCTCGGGCACGCGCTTTTCTCCACCCGGAAGAACCAGGGTAAGAGGTCCCGGCCAGAAACGCGCAGCAAGCTGTGATGCGTAGCTCGTCAGATGCAGCCCCAGGCGTGTGATCATTTCACTCGAGGCAACGATCAACAGAAAAGGCTTGTTGGCAGGCCTGCCCTTCAGCGCGATGAGATTGTTCACCGACTCCCGATCGACGGCCCCGCCAAATCCATAGACAGTTTCGGTTGGATATGCGAGAACTTTGCGCGCGTTGAGCCACGCAATTGCAGTCGGCAGCGCGAGCTCGATTTCATCGTCGGACCAGAACGGTGTCCTAAATGGCGTGATGCTCATTCCCGCAAGATACTCAGCGCCTCTGCCCGCGCGAAATCTTCTTCAGTGGTGATCTTCATCGCGCGCTCACTTCCGGGAACCACGACAACCTTCATTCCAAGTCTCTCGCACAGCGCCGCATCGTCAGTTGCAGTGATTCCCTCTTTCATTGCGTCTGCGTGCGCCTGGCGGAGAAGGTCGCGCGGAAATGCCTGCGGTGTCTGAATTCGTACAACGCGGTCGCGATCGATTGTGCCGGTAATTATTCCGTTCTCGTCCACGCGCTTGAGCGTATCGACGACAGGAATCCCTGGCGCTGCGGGATTTCCTCGCCGTGCCTGATGAATTACGTCATCGATCATGCGTGGTGTAACAAGTGGGCGCGCCGCATCGTGCACGACGATGATATCGAGCTCCCCGGGAACATCTTCGAGACCGTTTCTCACTGAGTCGATTCTTTCTCTTCCGCCAACGGATAGAAGAAGACGCTCCGTATCGCACTGAAAAAGCCACGCGGGCGGATCGCCCGTGTGCTCGTGCGGAAGCACCACGACAACCATTCCTACATCGGGGCGTTCCTGAAATGCCTGCACGCTGTGGAGAAGCATCGGCTTTCCTGCGACCCAGCGAAACTGCTTGAGCTCCTTCGAGCCCGCGCGAGTTCCTTTTCCGCCGGCGACAATTACAACGCCGACGTCAGCGCTCACTGAAACAGGTGCGAAAAAAGTTCTGCGACTGTGCGCACGCCTACCGGCTTGATGCCTTTCGCAACGCGCGCCGGGATCGATCGCTTCGACATGAATGCGGTCCCGATTCCCATCTTGGCAGCCTCCGCAAGACGTCGCTCCGATTGTGATACAGGGCGAATCTCACCGCCAAGTCCAACTTCGCCGAGGAATACGGCGTCCGATCCTATTGGCCTGTCGTAGACGCTCGATGCAAGCGCCGCTGCGACTGCAAGATCTCCGACTGGCTCATTCAGTCGCACTCCTCCGACAACATTCAGGAAAACATCGAGCTGCGAAAATGAAAGTCCTGCGCGCTTGTCGAGAACCGCGAGCAGAAGCGCGAGGCGTCGATTGTCGAAACCGGTCGCAACGCGCTGTGGCGTTCCGAATCCTGATTTCGCTGCCAATCCCTGGATTTCTATCAGAACCGGACGAGAGCCTTCGAGCAGCGCAGTCACTGCACTTCCTGATGCGCGATTTTCGCGGTCGCCGAGGAAAAGCTCTGACGGATTTGCAACCGGGTCGAGTCCAGCTTCAGTCATCCTGAACACACCGATCTCATCGACACTGCCGAACCTGTTCTTGATCGCGCGGAGAATACGATGATCCAGCATTCCCTCGCCTTCGAAGTACAGAACAGTGTCGACGATGTGCTCGAGTGTCTTTGGTCCCGCAATTCCACCTTCGCGCGTGACGTGACCAACTACGAATACAGTGATTCCTGTTTCCTTCGCGAATCGCATCAGGCGTGCAGCACACTCACGCACCTGACCTACACTTCCCGGCGCTCCCTCGAGATCCGCCGTAAAAACTGTCTGGATCGAATCGACAATAAGAACCGACGGTCCTGTTGCCGCAGCAGTCGCGATGATCGTCTCGAGAAGCGTTTCGCCAAGGAGATCGACATTCACCGCTCTGTCAGACAGCCGATCCGCGCGCAGCTTTACCTGTAGCGCGGACTCTTCTCCAGAGACATACAGTGTTCGATGCCCGCTATCCTCGAGACGCGAAGCGACTTGGAGTAATAGCGTCGATTTGCCGATTCCCGGCTCGCCACCAATGAGAATCATCGAGCCGGGAACGATTCCACCGCCGAGGACGAAATCGAATTCGTCGAGTCCGGTTTTCCAGCGTGGCTCTGCCTTGCCTTCGACATCGCGGAGCTTGATTGGTGTGGCGACCGATCCACCCTCAGCGAGAGTCTTGTGTCCACCTATGCGGCGCGATGCACCTGTCTGCGCGCCCGACGCTGCAGACTTTTGAACTACCTCTTCAACGAGGGTATTCCACTCGCCGCAGACGTCACACCGCCCCGCCCACCGCGGGTGCTCTGCCCCGCAGTTCGTGCACCGAAAGATGCTTTTCGCTTTCGCCAAGATTTCTGAGCGAGAGAACTATTCCGCGCTGCGCGCGGAATAGTTCTCGAAGCGGGTGTATGTCTTGTTGAAGAACAGATTCACAAAACCCGTCGGTCCGTTTCGCTGCTTTCCAACAATAATCTCCGCGCGCCCTTCGAGAGAATTGCCATCCTTGTCCACTGGACCGTCATACATCTCCTGACGGTAGATGAACATCACGAGATCCGCGTCCTGCTCGATTGCTCCTGATTCACGAAGATCCGAGAGCTGCGGGCGCTTGTTCTCGCCTGTGCGCTGCTCCGGCGCACGGGATAGCTGAGACAGCGCAAGCACGGGAACTTTCAGCTCTCGCGCGAGCGCCTTGAGCGATCGCGAGATGTAACTGATTTCCTGCTGTCTGCTCTCCTGATTCGATGGCCCGGTCATGAGCTGGAGATAATCGACAACTACAAGACCGATGTCGTTGTCAGTCTTGAGACGGCGAGCCTTGGATCTCATCTCGAGGAGCGAAATACCTGGAGTATCGTCGATCCAGATCGGCGCATGGCTCAACATTCCCGCCGCACGGCCAAGGCGCACGAATTCGTCGTCGTGCAGCTTGCCTTTACGAAGACGCTGCGCGTCCACGCGACCCTCTGAAGTGAGAAGTCGCTGCACAAGCGACTCCTTGCTCATTTCGAGAGAGAACACGGCCACGGGCACGTTCTTATCGAGCGCCGCATTCTGCGCAATGTTGAGAACGAATGCTGTCTTTCCCATCGAAGGTCGCGCTGCAACAATGATCAGGTCCGAAGGCTGGAAACCTGCTGTCAGCTCATCCAGATCCTTGAATCCACTGGGCACGCCAGTAATCGCTTCACCGCCCCGCTGCAGCTTTTCGATGTTTTCCATCGTCGGCCACAGGAGCTCCTTGATTCGCGTGAAGCCCTCGTTGCCACGCGATTGATTGACCTCGAAGATCTTGTGCTCGGCGGCATCGAGAAGCTCGCCAGCAGGCGCCGATGATTCGAACGCCTCGGATACGATCTGAGTGGAGACCTCGATGAGACGGCGGCGAAGCGCTTTTTCACGGACGATGCGTGCGTGATACTCGACGTTTGCAGATGTCGGGACGGCATCGACGAGAAACGCGATGTAATCCTTGCCACCGCTGGACTGCAGCTCGTTGCGACGCTGAAGCTCTTCGCTCAGCGTCAGCGGGTCGATTACATCACCGCGCTCGGAGAGAGTGACCATCGCCCGATATATCCGGCGATTTCCCTCCCTGAAGAACATCGTGTCGTCGACAATTTCGTTGACACGGTCGACGGCATCGCGATCCATGAGCATCGCGGAAAGAACTGCCTGTTCCGCATCTTCGGAGTACGGCGGACGGCGTTCTGAATATGGATCACGCGCCGGTGGCGCTATCGAGAATTCTACGGGCGAGCTTGACATCTTCCCAGGTGGGGCGTTTCCACGACGGATTCCGCAGCAGCGCCGCGGGGTGATATGTGACGACCAGCGGAATCCCGTGATAGCGATGAACCTCGCCCCGAAGCTTCCCGATCGGCGTCTTTGTGTTGAGAAGAGTCTGCGCTGCAAAGGTCCCAAACGCAACGATTACTTTCGGCTTGATCAGCTCCAGCTGCCGTACGAGATACGGGCTGCACGCCTCGATCTCTCCGGGCGTCGGATTGCGGTTACCTGGAGGCCGATGTTTGACAACATTTGTGATGAAAACTTCTTCGCGAGTGAGGTCCACCGCAGCGAGAATTTTCGTCAGCAGCTGACCCGCCTGACCGACGAAGGGCCTGCCCGTCTCGTCTTCGTTCGCGCCAGGAGCCTCTCCGACACAAACGAGGCGCGCCTTGGGATCACCTTCACCTGGAACACCGTTCGTCGCCGTTTTATAGAGCGGACACCGTGTGCATGCTTCCACGGCCTTTGCGATTGTCTTTAGCGAGCTGAGTCTCATGATCTCGGTATCGAAAAGCTCATCTGATTCTCCCGCGACTGTGATGCCACCCTGCTCCGCAGGCGCTGGTGGAGGCGCAACTGGCGCTGCGAGGGCTGCCTTTGGTGAAGGCTTCGGTGCAGGCGGCGCCGGCGGAGCCCCTAGTGCTGCTCTCCAGTCGCTGCTGGCAGTTGCAGCGATCTCGCGTACCGTCGGCGGCGCGCCTCCGCGTGACAACGCGCCAATGGCTTTCAAGGCCTCGTCCACCGACATCGAGTCGAGCAGCAGCTCAGTTTCACCGAGCTCGCGACGCTGCTCGAGGTATATACGCAGTTTTTCCCTAGCGTCCATTCAACAGCTCTTCAATCCTGTCGAGAATTACTTCGGCCACATCTGCTTTTGACATCAGCGGAACGTTTTCGCTCGACCCATTTCTGTCGAGGAGAGTGACACTGTTCGTTGTTACGCCAAACCCGGCGCCTTCTTCGGTCGCATCATTTGCAACAATCAGATCGAGCTTCTTGTCAGCGAGCTTCTGTGATGCATTCTCGAGAAGGTCCTGAGTTTCCAGAGCAAAGCCAACGATTACTGCGTCCTTTTTTCTTGCATCGATTGTTGACACAAGAATATCGTCGGCGCGCTCGAGCTGAAGTGTGGGCGCAGTGCCAGCGGAGCCTTTTTTGATTTTCTGAGTTTCGACTTGTGCCGGACGAAAATCTGCGGGAGCCGCGGCCATTACGAGGACATCAGCGGATGGAAGCGCGGCCGCGACTGCATCGCGCATCTCGCGAACACTGTGCGCATTGATAACTGCTGCACCAGTTGGCGGCGACACTTCGAGATGACCGGCTACGAGCGTGACGCTCGCGCCGCGCCTCCTTGCTGCATCAGCGATGGCCACGCCCATGCGGCCGCTGCTGTGATTCGAGATGAATCGCACTGGATCGATTGCTTCGCGCGTAGCTCCAGCCGTTACTACGACATTCCTGCCCGAGAGTGAACCGCCGCGCGCGAGTGTGCTGGCGACGTGACTCACGATTGTCTCAGGCTCAGGCATTCGTCCCGGGCCGGATCCTTCTCCAACCGCGAGGGGGCCTTCATCCGGATTCACCACGTTGTATCCGAGCTCGCGAAGCCGATCGACATTGCGCTGCGTCTGCGCATTTGCCCACATGCGATCGTTCATAGCAGGTATGAGCAGCACCGGCGACGTATTCGCGAGCAGACACGCAGTGAGGAGGTCATCCGCCATTCCATGCGCAGCACGCGCAAGAAAATCCGCAGTAGCGGGCGCGACTACGAATACATCTGCCTCGCGCGCGAGCCTGATGTGATCGAGAGCATTGCCCGCTCCGAAAATCTCCGAGTATGTGCGACGACCCGTGACAGCCTCGAATGTTATAGCTCCAACGAATTCGAGTGCCCCACGGGTCATGACGACGTCCACTTCGGCGCCTGCCTGTGTGAGCAGGCGCGCGAGCATGACGGTTTTGTAGCTGGCAATCCCCCCGGTTACACCGAGGAGAACCCTGCGGCCTTCGAATGGCCGCATGCGCGTTATTCCGAGCGGCGGCGCGGAACTACGCGATACTGAATCTCACCGCCGGTGAGATCTTCGAGCGCGCGAGTGGTGAGCTTCTTCTCGCCGGGCGCCGAGCGATCGCGCGGGAACTCGTTGAGAACGCGGGCGAACTTCGCCGCAACGAGCACTCCCAGATACTTGTTGGTCGCATGCTTGGCGACATCAGTCGGAATAAAAACCTGCATCAGGATCTCCTGTTCATTTTTTCAAGCTCGCTCTCGAGATCGGTTACCATAGCACCGATTCTCGCGTGAATCTCGCGATGCCTCGAGAGCCGCTTTGACTCTCCATCGATAATCGCCGAGACCGCGTTTACGGCCTCGTTCAGATCATGGTTCACTACAAGATAACTATAAAGGTCCACGGCTCTAAGCTCCTCGAGCGCACTTTTGAGCCTTCGGGCAATCGATTCCGGGCTTTCTGTCCCCCTCCCCCTCAACCGGGACAGCAGAACCTCGGCGTCTGGCGGTATGAGGAAGACCGACACTGAATCCGGGTATGCCGCAATGAACTGCCTCGTGCCCTGGACATCGATATCCATGACCACATGGCGGCCTGATGCCAGAACCCGGTCAACCTCACGCCTCAGCGTGCCGTACATGTTTCCGTGCACTTCAGCGCTTTCTGCGAATTCGCCCGCGGCCCGCGCGGTGTCGAATTCCTCCCGGGTCATGAAGTGATAGTCGACGCCGTCCCGCTCGCCCTCGCGCGCCTTGCGTGTGGTTCCCGAGACGGAATAGCCCAGGTCGCTCCGTCGCCGCAGCAGCTCCCTCGCGATTGTTGTTTTGCCTCCGCCGGATGGTGACGAGAGAATCAGCGGAAAGGACGCGTTCACTCGATGTTCTCGACCTGCTCGCGAATGCGTTCGAGCTCTTCCTTGATCATGACGACGTCGGCGAGGATAGCAGCATCATTTGCCTTGCTCCCCGTGGTATTCGCCTCGCGCACCATCTCCTGCAGTAAAAAACCAAGCCGCTTTCCCACAGGCTCAGCGCCGCTCTCCTTCACTGACTGCCTGAACGAGTCGATATGCGAATCGAATCGGTCGAGCTCCTCGGCGATGTCGAGTTTGTCGGCGAGAATCGCGATTTCCTGCGCAATCCTCTGCTGGTCTACGTTCGCGCCATTTGTGAGCTCCTTTACCGAGCGTTTCAATCGGGCGACTTGCTCGGCCAGTCGCACAGGCGCGCGCTCGCGAATTCTTTTTACCGATTCCTCCACGAGACTGATGCGCTCGAGGAGAAATACCGCAAGCCTGCCTCCTTCTTCGGCTCGCATTTGTCGCAGCGCGCTTATCGCCTGCTCGACAATCGCGACCAGCTCGCCAACGGTCCCGCCTTCGCGCTCCTCGATGTGCGTATCCACGACATCAGGAAGGCCCAGGATTGTCGCGGCATCGAGCGCATCGCTCAGGCCATACTTCTTCTGGAGATCACGCAGCGTCGCCACGTACTCGCCAAATCGCTGCTCGTTGATTCCGGCGCCTTTGCCTTCTTCGCGCTCGACTCGCGCGGTGAGGGCGACATGTCCGCGGGCAATTCTTTGGCGCAATACTTCCCTTACATCACCTTCCCATTTCGCGAACGATCCGGGAAGCTTGATGCTGGGATTAAAGAAACGGTGGTTGACCGTCCTGATCTCGACGCTTACGCCAGCGGCGCCGACCAAGCCTTCGGCCGAGCCGAAGCCGGTCATGCTCGATATCATAAAGAGGCGGCAAGATTAGGAATTGCAGGGCCGGTTGTCAATTCCAGAACTCCCACCTCAGCCCATAGATATTGAGAGCCCGGTGCATGAAGAAGCCGGGAAATACCTGATAATTCTTCGCAAAGGCATTGCGCAGCTGATACGTTGCAACGCCTCTCAGGATGCGAATCTCGACCAGCGCCGAGAAAATATTGCTGCTCGCCGTGAAGCGCGGACCGTCTTCTGTGGGGAAACGAACTACACTGCGGTATTCATGAATCGCGGCGAGCTTGAGCCCGAACGACCCGCTCGGAAAACGCTTCCGCCAACGCGTATCGAGATTCAGCTCGGACCTGGACTGAGTCCGAGGCTGATAGAACCCCGCTGAATCCCATTGCGTTGCAACGACATCGATGTTGACGTCCTTATACAGCTTTCCGCGAATACCCCCGTAGAAACCACTCCGCTTGCCCACCGATACAGCATTGTACGCAGTATCGATCACACTGGGTGCCTCGAGCAGCGCAGTGTCCCGCGTGATGTATCCACCGAACAGCCATGGATTCCGCAGCCGAATGCCCGCCTCGACTCTCACGGCTTTGCTCTTCGGAGTCTTCAGCCCCCGGAGGATTGTCGGAATATCGAGCTCGTCAGGCACTTCGGCTGGAAGGATCTGATTGTCGGGTGAGTCGAACGTCACCCCACCGCCTATCGCGATGAATGGAAGCGGCGTGAATCGGGCTGACGCATCGAACTTCTTGATCTTGCGGACGCCGTCTTTCTCACCGATGACATCGACAATGCCGAGGCGCCCGCCAACTTCGAGACGAACCTCCGGGCTGTGATACACGTCTCCACTGAATGCGCGCACTCTGTCGGCAATCGATGCGCGAAGTGGCCCACGATTGAAACCTGCAGCAGCTACATACTCGATGCGATGTGTTGCGGTGTCGACCGTGTCCGGAAGAAGCTGAAGCGAGAATGCGCTGCCTTCGTCGACCTCATCGCTTTCTTCACCAAGCCTCATGTTGCTTGCAATCAGCTCCAGCCACGGTCCGCCCGTTTGATTGCCGAAGGCCGCCCGGGCGTAAGCAATCGTCGTAGTTCCTTCGAATGGCTGAAGTGCGAGCTGACCGTCGTTGAAATTTCCCTGCCGCACGCGCGATGCATTTCGACGCGTTGCAAAACCGTCGATGCTCCAGTTCTTCCGCGCAATTCCCGCCCGTGCCATGAACGAAAGCGCATCTCCACCGCCGCCGAAACGATTCGACCGTGTGCTCCATTGCTGTCCGCCGAGCTGGAGTCCAAAGCCACTGCCCCATCGCTTGCCGTAGAATCCACGATAGATGTTCGTGTCTTCGTCGCCGGTATAGATGTCAGTGCGCGTATATGGATTGGTGCTCTCGGTTTTCCATGTTCTCAGATTGACGCGAAGCTCGCTCCCGAATCTTTCGACGCAAACATTCTCGAGAGTCCATAGCTCTATGGTGTTGAGATCGATGAGTCGCCCGCTTCGCGTATCGAGATTGTCGATCTCCAGTCCATCGTAAAAAATCCGGACGCGCGACAGGTCACCATTTACGGCGACGAACTTCGGCGATGCAAGCCAGCCGGTGCGGAAAGATGTCGTGCCCGGAATTCTTTCGAGCAGATCAGCGAGAGTCCACGCACCGCTCGAGTACATCTCTTCGCGGTTCCACTGATACTGCGGGCCGATGTCGGCCGTCCGCGTAACGGGCATTCGCCCGAATGGAGGCTGGATCGTATCGATCTTCGGAGCAGCGCTGTCCGTTTGCGGCTTTTGTGGAATCGGGACTTCCGTAGCGGGCGGAGGGACAACCTGCGCAGCGGCGTGCTCCGCAGCTCCGAAGAAAAATGCCCCGACAATAGCGCCGAGGCAGGTGCGGCGAATTACGCTGCGCGCAATTGCGTTCAGCTTAGTCTTCCCCGCACGAATTCAATGAACGTTCCCGTTGGGACTCCTGTTGGTCCTTTTGGAATTGCGACGAGATCTGCGTCAGTATATGCGGTGCCTGCGATATCGAGATGAATCCACGGATAGCTTTCCGTGAATTCCTTGAGAAACATTGCGGCGGTGACTGCACCAGCGGGCCGTCCTCCGCTGTTCTTGATGTCTGCGACATCCGACTTGATGAGGTCGCGATATTCGTCCCACAGCGGCATCGACCATCCGGGCTCACCCGCTCTCTTTCCCGCGGCGATTATTTCCGAAATGAGATCGTCATCGGAGCTGAATACGCCCGTGGCAGTGTGGCCAAGCGCAACGACACATGCACCTGTCAGCGTTGCAGCGTCGACGACAACTGCGGGATTGAATCTGCGTGCGTATGACAGAACGTCCGCGAGAACGAGGCGCCCTTCTGCGTCAGTGTTGATGATTTCGATGTATTTCCCGAGGTGACTCTTCACGACATCGCCTGGATTGACTGCGGTGCCTGATGGCATGTTGGTGGTTGCGCCAATGAGTCCGACGACGTTGATCGGGAGGCGCATCCGTCCAATCGCTTCCATTGCACCGAGAACACCCGCCGCTCCGCACATGTCGAACTTCATGTCTTCCATCGACTGCGCAGGCTTGATCGAGATTCCACCCGAATCGAAGCAGAGACCTTTGCCGACGAGGGTAACCGGCTTGTCTCCGGCTTTTCCTCCGGGATACTCGAGGGCGATTAGCTTCGGGTCCTGCGGAGTGCCCTGCGCAACGCACAGGAAGGACCCCATTCCCTCGGCCTCCATTTCCTTGCGGCCAAGGACCGTGATCTTCATCGCATGACGCTCTGCAATCTCGCCTGCGGTTTTCGCAAGGAAATCAGGAGTGCAGAGATTGCCTGGCATCATTGCAAGCGTGCGCGCGAGTGCATGTCCACTGCCGATCGCTTTACCACGGGTTACAGCAGCTTCTGCATCCGCGATGTCCGTAAGAATCGTCGCGTCGTCGAGCGCCTTGCGCAGCTCATTTTCCGGCGGCGGTGTCTTGAGCTCCTTGTATTCCCACGAGCCGGCGATCAATCCAGCGGTTACATCTTCTATGTCGCGCTCTGATCCATCTTCAACGAGAAATCCGAGATCACCGCCACCGAGCTTCATCGCATGACGCGCGGCGATCGCCGCTGCACGCCGCAGCGCACCGGGTTGGCCGGTGTTTTTTCCAAGTCCAATAAGCATGACGCGCGCGCTGCCGTCAGCGCTTCCGCTCAGGTGAAAGACTTCGTCACGTGAGCCGCGGAAGAAGCGCGCATCGAGTGCGCGCTTGATCGCTCCGCCAAGCGCACTGTCTACTCTTGAAGTGTTCGCGGTAAGCGAGAGAGTGTCGCTCATCGGAATCGCCAGCAGCGATCCCTTGAAGTCGACTGCATTAGCCGGTGCAAGTGAAATCGAAGTGGTCATGCTTTACTTCATTCCTGCAATGACGCCGTCGCCGAATGCCGATGTCGAGACTTCGGTCGAGCCGGGCATCTGTCGCGCGAGATCGTAGGTGACGCGCTTGGACTTGATCGCGTTCTCCATTCCCTTGACGATGAGCTTCGCTGCTTCATTCCATCCCATGTACTCGAACATCATCACACCGGAGAGAATCACACTGCCGGGATTGATCTTGTCGAGGTTCGCATACTTGGGCGCTGTTCCGTGTGTTGCTTCGAACACGGCGACGCCATCTCCAACGTTCCCACCTGGTGCGATGCCAAGTCCGCCCACCTGAGCTGCTGCAGCATCGGAGAGATAATCTCCGTTGAGATTCGGTGTAGCGATCACTGAATACTCGGAAGGTCTGAGCAGGAGCTGCTGGAACATCGAATCGGCAATACGATCGCGAATGACCACCGCGTCAGCTTTTGATTCCGAACCCGGCTTGTTCATATCAGCCTCGGCGCATGTTGACGCGCCGAACTTTTCACGCGCGACCTCGTAGCCCCAGTCACGAAATGCTCCTTCCGTGAACTTCATGATGTTGCCCTTGTGCACGAGCGTCACGGATTCGCGGTTCTTCGCGATTGCGTATTCGATCGCCATTGCAACAAGCCGCTTGGAACCGAACTCTGACATCGGCTTCACGCCAAGTGCAGACTGTTCGCGGATATCGCTTCCGAATTCACTCTTGAGATATTCGCGGATCTTTGTCGCCTCGGGAGATCCCGCCTTCCACTCGATTCCTGCATAGACGTCTTCGGTATTCTCGCGGAATATCACGACGTCGACTTTTTCCGGCTCCTTAACGGGAGCGCCGACTCCTTCGAAGTAGCGGACGGGACGAATGCATGCGTAGAGGTCGAGAACCTGTCTGAGCGTGACGTTGAGCGAGCGGATTCCCCCGCCGACAGGAGTCGTGAGTGGTCCTTTGATCGATACGCGGAATTCCTGCATTGCATCGACCGTTTCCTGCGGGAGCCAGTCGTTGAACTGCTTGAATGCTTTCTCTCCTGCGTATACCTCCATCCACTCGACCTTTCTTTCGCCGGAATACGCTTTTTCTACAGCGGCATCAAAGACGCGGACCGATGCTCTCCAAATGTCTGGACCTGTTCCATCGCCTTCGACGAATGGAATGATCGGATGAGCCGGAATTGAGAGCTTGCCGTCGGCAAACCCAACTGGCTCACCATTGCGCGGGACCTTCGAAAGCTTGTATTCAGGCATTCTGTTCTGATAGTTGCGGTGTGATTTGTCGAGTGAGGGAAAGTTAATCCCCGCTATCTTCGCAGCAACTTTAACGCAGCGCCGGGTCTATCAGCGCTACCAGCAAAGAAGAAAGAGCCGCTCCATTCGGAGCGGCTCTCGCTTCAACCAAACGCCAGCTTCCGCAGGTTACTGAGAGTCTTCCAGTCGAACGACGCGGATGTCATCCCAGCCCATGACGCCCGAATCGATCCCTCCGAAGTCAGCAGCAACATTGGTGAACTTGTGCGTGTTGCTCATGAAGGCTTCGTCGGTGAATATCGAATCGTCGTCGATCCAGAGACTCGATTTCTGATTGGTGAGGTCAGTCGTAATCTTGAACGCGAGCGGAACGTGGCGCACCCAGCGCACACCCGTATCCTTGCCGTTGAACAGGACCTTGTTGACGTTGCCCTGCACCGTGAAAGTCACCTGGGCAAGTACAGCGTTTGTGCTATCGCGCAACTTGAACGTTGCGGACTTCATGTTCGCATTATCCTGAAGTGCGATGAAGGTGGTCTCGTAGACTCCGTCATGGGCGACAGGATTGCCCGGCTCGACATAGAGATTGCCCTGCAGCAACAGGCCACCGCAGTTCTTGCATGCTCCGCCGGCCTGATTCAGCACTACAACTTTCGTGGTATCCTCACCAAGGAAACTCTGCACGCTAATGGTACCCGGGGCTGTTACCGTTGCCGGTCCCCATGTACCAACTTCCGGAGTTCCAGGCGTCTTGCCCACGGTATCGGCCGTGAAAGTTGCATGGAAGACTTCGAGATTGACTCCA